>CAJAFJ010000612.1 GCA_903938955.1 uncultured beta proteobacterium
CGCGCCTGGCGCTCATGCACGGTTTGACGAACTTCATCATCTTCATCGTGGCGCAGGGCGTCCAGCGTGGGCGCATCGGCGCGCTGGGCCACCTCCCCCGGACGCGCCAATCGTCGTCACGGACCAGCCGGGACAGCAGTGGTGCGGGCAGCCGCTGCGCCACGCGCATGCGCACGGCTCGGTCAACGTCGAGCGCCATCGTCGGCAAAATCGCCAGCGGCAGGCGTAAAGCAACCAGCTCACGCACGCCGTAATCGGGGTCGTTGCGCAGGGCGGCCAGCGCCGCTGGAGGCAGGCGCTGGGCGACGCAGATGCGCACTTCACGGTGCGGGTCATTCGCCAGTCGCAACAGTTGTGACTGGGGCAGGCGCAGCGCAATCTGCAAACGCACGGTCTCGTCGGCGTCATCCATCAAGGCGGTCAGGCGGAATACGCTGGCATGGCGTGCAGTGATGGCTCGCACCTCGAAGTAGGCATGGGCCAACTGCTCATCCCCCAGCCTGGGGTGCCAACGGAAGAAACGGTCGATCCGGCGCGCATATACGTCCTGCATGCAGGCATGGCCGGGCTCGCAACCTTGCTCACCGGGCAAGGCGCGTAACTCGGCATAGCAGCAACTGCCGCAGTTGACCGGGCCGCCCTGCCAATGCTGCGATGCAATATCGCCAGGAGGGGCGCGCAAATGGGTGGTTTTCATGCGCGTGGCCCGGCTCCGCTCAGGACGCCAGAATGGGCGCCGCAGGACAGCCGCGCCCAATTGAGCTGATCTCTCGTTGCTGCAGTCATATTTGCGGTTGCAGTAGTTGCACTGGATGTTGCAGGCCGGGGCCACGGCCACATGCATGCGGGCGTAATGGTGATGGGCTTCTTCGGAGTAGCAGGGGTGGTTCTTGACCTTGTCCCAGATCTCCTGGGGCATGTCGTCCGGGCCGCCGGATGATCCGCAACTGGCTTTGCCTTCACCCCCATGGGTATCACAGCCAGCCGTGGCGGCTGGCAGCTCAAGTTTGGCACCCAAGGCTTTGATCTGGCCGATACTGACATAGGTCGTACCCGGCATAGATCCTGTTTGCGCGATAGCTTGCATGAAGACCCTTCTTCGCGACCAACTGCGGCCGCATAGGAGTTCTTTAGCTAAATTCATGCCAGCCGAAATCCTGAATAAATTCTGGCGGAATGATGGCTTTGTCGGTCAGCTGCCGAGTCGGTGACCCACAATTTCAAATTGGAGTGTCAGGGTTGCGACAAAGGTCACACAATGAGCGCGCACGATAGGCTCAGCGTTGAAGCGCGTCCATTGCCTCCGTCAGATGCATGACGCGACCGGCCAGCAAGCGCACGATCAGCTGATGCAGCTCCGACGCCAGCGCGGGGTCCTGCTGCTCCATGCGCCGCAAGTCATCGGCAGACAAGCGATAGACCACTGAAGGTACATCGGCGATCACGTCGGCACTGCGCGGCTGGCCCAGGTAGAAACCGATCTCCCCGATCACCTGTGCGCCGCGCTGCGTTTGCAGGCGCATCGGCTCCCGACCGGCGCCTGCGGGGTGGTCGCGCTGTGCGGTGAGCTGGCCGCAGACCAGCAGGTACAGATGCTCCGGCGCTTCGCCTCGGCGCATCAGCCACTGACCACGGGCCAGCACTTCGCGTTGCAGATAGTCCAGCAGACGATCGACGGACGCCAGGTTTGGCAGCAGTTCGGCCAAGACGTCACATACCGGTGGCTCTGCACTGAGCCCCGTCTGTGAGGTTGATACCTCGTCCAGCAGTTGTGATTCGCACCATTCGAGCCCCCGGTCGAGGTTGCCCAACAAGCGGTAACCCTCCCCCTCGCGCAGGCCGGCGGATGCGAGCTGCGCAGTCACCGCCGCGGAGGCGTCGGTGACCACCAGTGTGAGCTGGCGTGGCTGCATCAACTGGCGAAGTTTGTTGAAGGTCAGCGAGATGGTGGTGTCTACGCCCGTCACGCGGTGAAAGTCGAGCAGCACGTAGCGCAAGGTCGGCAGGGCGGGGTCATCCAGTCGGTCGCGTACCTGCGCCAGCAGGCGACCGGCGGTGCCGAAGAACAAGTACCCCTGCAATTGCAGCACGCAGGTCGCGTCGCCCTTCAGGCGCAGCGTTTCACGCTGCGATGGTGAACGCATCACTCGGCTGCGCAAGACCGCACCGGAAACAGTCTGCCGGACCACATCGACCTTGCTGTAATGAACGATAAACAAGATCATCGCCGCCGCCAGCCCGACGCCAATCGCTTCGAGGAAGCCCAGCAGCGCTGTGGACAGCAGAATCAAGATGACCACGGCGTAGTCGGCTTTGGGCAAGCGGAACCATGCCTTCCAAACCCATTCGACCAGGAACGACAGCCCGAGGAACAGCAACAGGCCGCCCAGCACCACCCGCGGGAACAGCGACATCAACGACGCGCCTTGGAACAGTGCCAAACCGCAGACCAGCGCCGCGACAAGCCCTGTCAGACGGCTGGCCGCGCCGACGCGGTAGGTCATCATGGACTTACCCAGTTGCTGGTAGCCGGTGAGGCCACCGGCAGCACCGGCGAAGAGGTTGGCAATACCGGCGGCTTTCAGCTCGCGGTCCAGGTCGGCGTCACGCTGCATCGTGATCTCCAGCGCGGTCGCGTTGAGCAGCAGCGCCACGGCGCTCAACACCGGAATGGTGGCCATCGTGGCCGCCTGGCTGGCGATGTTGCGCCAGTGAACTCGTGCCAGGTCGTTCCACGACCACTGTCGCCACAAACCGCCCTCGCTGAATGGACCGGACAGCCAGCCTTGCACCGACACCTCGGCCATCGACTTGCCTGCCCCGAACATCACGGCGTAGAAGAGCGCGGTGCCAGCGAGCACAATGCCCGGAACCAACAGCGCGTGCGCGCTTCGCTCGTACGCCCAAAGCAGTGCGATGGCGAAGAGTACGCCTGGCACCCAGCGCAGCAGCATGTCGGCCTGCAACAGCGACAGGCCAAGCGACTGTTCAGTCATCGTGGTAATCGCCCCGGTGATCAATAGCCAGCCGGTGCCTGCAAGCACGCCGCCGATGACGGAATAGGGCAGAAAACGGACCAACCCGCCCAGGCGGAAATGGCCCAGTGCGTACAGGCATGCGCCGGTTGCCAGCGTGGTGATGCCGATCGCAACGACGACCGTGACGAAGATATCTTGCGGCGGCGCACTGCCCGATAGTTGCTGTGCGATGGCCGTGGCAGCCACGGCCATGATGACGGTTGGCACGTCCTGAATGCCGCTTATCGATCCTGGCAGCGATGCGAGTACCGCAATGAAGGTGAGGTTGAGCAGCGTCGCCAGCAGCGCCAGACCGATACCCGGGCCGACGAAGGCGGACAGGTCGCCGGAAAAAATCAACGCACTGTACGAGACGGCCTGGACGGTTGAGAGCAAACCTATCATCAAGCCGGTCGTCAAGACGGGCAGCAGGCGGTGTTGATGGGTGGCCTGCGCGATTCGAGCCAGAGATTGGGTAAGGGCTGTCATCTGGCTTCCTGTAATGGCGGACTGTGTACGGTGTTACCCATTCACTTCATCAAATTGATCGCCTTAACCCGTTTGGACGAATGCCGGCGTAGGGAAGAACGGATAGGAATGTCATCCGAAAAACGGGTACCGGCAAAGCTTTGCCTCCAGAACGGCAAAACTTTGCTCATGCCTACAACAGCTCTTGTAGGTTCTCAGAATTACTGAAAAAAGACCACATGAAAAATCAATAACTTTTGCAGTGGTTCTGAGAATACCAATTCAAGCATTCTCAAACTCATTGCAAAAATCCTAATCTAAAAATTAGCGTCAAACGGACGACCACGACTTTTTTAATCCCAAGCCATTGATCTGCCTCCGTTATAAAAGCATTTTATGGCTATGTGTAGTCTGTGGACTGCGCCCCTTTCGGCAGCAGAAAAATCTCACTGTTGAGGTTTCCCGAAGCGGTCGTTCAATTAGCGGCATCCCATCCACATTGCTGACATTGGCGACGGGCAGCGTGAGCCGACGGTCGCGAACAGCAGGTTGCGGGATGCTCAATCACGAAAGTGAGTCCTTGCCACCATGCTCCGTATGTTGCACGAGGGACAGACACCGGCCTTTGCAGGAATAGGCCACAAAGTAGTCTTGCCCACAGTCATCGGTCCGTTGATGGCCTGCCCCATCAACTGCGACCACAGCGACCTAGTTTAAAGCCACCGCCAGTAACCAAGTCTCATCATCACACGAACTTCATGTTATTACCCATGTAAGAAAAAATTGTTAACCGCTTTAATTAAAAATTTTGCAGAAATATAAGAACCATACGAATGAATATTGTCGCCCTTTTCACTATCGCACAAATCAACTACAGTCTTTGCACAAATACAAGGCGGATTGTGTGACGATAGCTCCGCAGCTCGCTGCACGGCAAAAACTTCCATATCCAAGGCGCTAACCTTTCTATGAATGTTTTCAATTTGATTTATGTACTTTTGATCGGCGATGACTGCGGAACCACTAGTAAATACCCCTACCGCTGGCTTTATCGCTACTGATGGACGGGTTCCATTAAATCCATTTTCAAGATCAGATATAAGCCCATTACTTTCAGTCAACAATTTCAAAGCAACGAGGGTAGCGTGATTCGTTTGAACCTGGTGTGGCTCCTGCAGAAAACCGTCGGATGCCCATTTACCAGATTGGTATTCATAAACCATGCTCGATATTAAGAGTTGGCCCAACTTAGCTCGCTCTTTAAATCCTCCGCAAATTCCACTCATCCCAACAACTGCAGGTTTGTATCGATCGATACACAAGCTGGCTGTAACTGCAGCATTTACAAGACCCATTTGTGGCAATAGTATAACGGAGCCTTTTTTTCCACCTATTTCAATATCATAAAAATCAATGCAATTTCTGATAACCGACATTCCAGGAATTAATGCAAC
>CAJAFJ010000613.1 GCA_903938955.1 uncultured beta proteobacterium
CCGCCCCCAAGCCTGAGCCCTTGAAGATTGCGTTTGCCTATGTCGGCCCGGTGGGGGATGGCGGCTGGTCTTTTGCGCATGACAACGGCCGCAAAGCCCTGTAAAAAGAGTTCGGCGACAAGATCAAAACCTCGTTTGTTGAAAACGTACCCGAGTCGGCCGATGCCGAGCGTGTCCTGCGCGACATGGCTGGGCAAGGCAACAAGCTGATTTTCGGCACCACCTTTGGCTACATGGAGCCGATGCTCAAAGTCGCCGCTGATACCAAAGATGTGAAGTTCGAGCACGCCACCGGCTACAAGCAGGCCGACAACATGCGCACCTATGACAGCCGTACCTACGAAGGTGCGTACCTGGCCGGTGTGATCGCCGGCAAGATGACCAAATCCAACACCCTGGGCGTGGTGGCCTCGGTGCCAATCCCTGAAGTGGTGCGCAACATCAACGCCTTTACCCTGGGCGCGCAGTCCAGCAACCCCAAGATCAAGACCAAGGTAGTGTGGGTCAATGAGTGGTTCAACCCGCCCAAAGAAACCGAAGCCGCCACCTCGCTGATCAATGGCGGCGCTGACATCCTGTTCCAGAACACCGACTCACCGGCTGTGCTCAAGACCGCCGAAGCCAAGGGCAAGCGCGCCTTTGGTTGGGATTCCGACATGACCGCTTACGGTCCCAAGGCGCATCTGGCGTCGGCCGTGATCAACTGGGGCCCGTACTACATCAAGGCTACACAAGAAGCGCTGGACGGCAAGTGGACCGGTGGCGGTCACACCTGGTGGGGCGTGAAGGAAGGCGCTATCGACCTGGTGTCGGTGGCTGAAGACGTGCCTGCTGAGACCAAAGCCAAGGTGGAAGAAGTCAAAAAAGGTCTGGCTGATGGCAGTTTCGCCATCTGGAAAGGCCCCATCACCGACAACGCTGGCAAGGTTCAGATCGCCAAAGACACAGTCGCCGATGACAAGTTTCTGGGCGGGCTGAACTTCTTTGTCAAGGGTGTTGATGGCAAGGTGCCGGGCAGCAAATAAGCGCTAGCAGCCTCTGCGACAAGCCGCCTTGGGCGGCTTGTCTTTTTTTTGAAACATCTTCTTATTTCTTTACTTAGGTATTGATCTATGTAGTTAATTAGCTGGTGCGGATGCATGACAATACCGCCTGACACAAAAGCACTGCGTTGTGCGGCGTGTCCATTCTTAACAACTTTGGAAAATATTATGACCAACCGTCGCGAATTCATTGCTCAAATCGGCCTGGGTGGCTCTGCCTTGTTGGCTGGCAACGTTATGGCTGCAGCGCCCATGGTTGCTGAAACTGATGCCCAAGCCAAAGCCCTCGGCTACGTGGCGGACGCCACCAAGGCTGACAAAGTGAAGTTCCCTAAATACGCTGCGCCTCAAGCATGCTCGAACTGCTCGCTGTACACCGGCAAGGCCGGCGCTGCTTCCGGCGGCTGCCCCCTGTTTGCTGGCAAAGAAGTGGCAGCCAAAGGCTGGTGCTCCGCTTACGCCAAGAAGGCTTAAGTTTGGCCCGTTCAGGGAGGTGGCTGTCGCCACTGCCCTGAATCATCAAGGCACCATTTCGGTGCCTTTTTTTCGTCCCGGCTTTGCGATACTCGGGGGATGCAGTTACAAGACATTCTTTATTCTCAGGGTTTCGGTACCCGTCGCGTGTGTTCCGGCCTGGTTCAGCAGGGCTTGGTTCAGGTTTATGAGTCCAACGAGGCATCAACGCCCGTTTTATGCACTCAGTCAGCTACTGAATTTGACGCAGAAGGTTTGCGCTTTCGTGTGCAGGGCGTGGACTGGCCTTACTTCGATAAGGCCTACATCATGCTGAACAAGCCTACCAACACGGAGTGTTCGCAGAAACCCTCAACCCATCCCAGTATTTACACCTTGCTGCCATCGCCGCTGCGCTTGCGTCCGCAAAAGGGTGCAGTTCAAGGCGTGCAGGCGGTTGGGCGCTTGGACCAGGACACCACGGGTTTGCTGCTGCTGACCGATGACGGCAAGTTTATTCACCGCATGAGCTCGCCACGTCACCACGTACCCAAGGTGTACGAGGTCACGGTCAAGCATCCGCTGGACGAGGTACAGGTCAACAAGTTGCTGTCTGGCGTGGTGCTGGACGATGACCCGAAACCGGTGCGGGCCGCGGCTTGCGAGGCGGTGTCGAGCCACCATCTGCGCCTGACGCTGACTGAAGGTAAATACCATCAGGTCAAGCGCATGGTGGCTGCCGTCAGCAACCGGGTGGAGGCCTTGAGCCGCTCACAGATTGGCGGCTTGAAGCTGCCTGATGATCTGGCACCGGGCCAGTGGCGCTGGTTGACGCCGGCGGATCTGGCTTCTATCGCGGGTTGAATTTTCCTGTTTTTGTCATTTTTAGCCGCCCGTTCATGGCAGCGGTTGCTGAGTTTTAACCCGGCACCGGCAAGCCACCGGCCGGGCGTGACCAAGCCTTTGGTTTTTACTGACGTGCCCGGCCGGTGGCCCGTCAACGCCGAGTCGATGTAGGCCGTTGAGACTTGAATTCTTCTTGAAAGCGTGATTTTTGTGATTTTTTCCTCCCGTGTGTCGGCTGTCATGGCCTTGGTGTTGTCGGTTTGTTGCTCTTGGTCGGCCCAGGCAGGCGTCAATCCGATTTTTGTGCTGAATTCTCTGGAGGCCAACATCAGCGTGATTGACCCTGTGAGCTGGACCGAGACCAAGCGCATCCCCACCGGCAAAGAGCCGCACCACATGTACCTCACGCCGGATGAGAAATCGCTCATCATTGCCAATGCTCTGAGTGACTCCCTGCTGTTTGTCGACCCGAAAACGGCCGAGGTACAGCGCACCGTAACCGGCATTCTGGACCCCTACCAGTTGCGTTTTTCGCCGGACATGAAGTGGTTTGTGACTGTGGCCAACCGGCTCAATCATGTCGATATTTATCGCTGGGACGGCCACAATCTGACGCTGGGCAAACGCATTGCCACCGGCAAAACGCCGAGTCACCTCTGGATCGACAGCAAAAGCAGCACCGTCTTTGCCACTATGCAGGAGAGTGATGAGTTGGTTGTGATTGATCTGACGACCCAAACCCTGAAGTGGCGCGGCAAGACTGGCGCCATGCCGGCTGATGTGTTCGGCACGCCCGACGACAAATTCTTGCTGATCGGCCTGACTGGTGGCGACGGCGTGGAGGTGTATGACGTCTCCGGCCCCGCGCCCAAGCTGGTCAAGCTGCTTAAAACCGGGCAGGGCGCGCACGCGTTTCGTGGCGCGGGCGACAAACGCCATGTGTTTGTCAGCAACCGTGTGGCCAACACCATCAGCAAGATCGACTACCAGACCATGTCTGTGATTGAGAGCTACCCGGCTCCGAGTGGTCCGGATTGCATGGACTTGTCGGCGGACGGGCATTTCATTTACGTGGCCTCGCGCTGGGCCAGAAAAATGACTGTGATCGACACCCAAACACGGCAGGTGGTGCGTCAGGTGAATGTGGGCAAGTCGCCTCACGGGGTTTGGACGCTGGACCATGCCGCGCGTCAGTAAGGCTTCCGCCGTGCTGCGTTTGGCGCTTGCAATCGTCGCTGCTGGCCTTTGTTCGACCCCCGCCAGCGCTGCCAAATCCTGCGATAAGCCGCTGTACCTGACGTTTGATACCGGTCACATGGAGGTGGCGCCGTTGGTGGCGGAGGTGCTCAAACGCCAGGACATCAAGGTGACTTTTTTTGCCGCTAACGAGCGCACCAAAGCGGGCGATGGCAGTCTGGGCAATTATTGGGCGCTGTGGTGGAAGGCGCGCGCGCTGGAAGGTCACGAATTTGCCTCGCATACTTACGACCATGTTTACTGGCGTGGCGACCTGCCGGGCGTGGAGCCCAAGTTTCGCATGCAGCCCACCGCCGGGGCTTTTGAGGGCCGCGAGTTCACCTGGGATGTGAAAAAATACTGCTCGCAGCTGGCTTATGCCAATGAGCGCCTGCAGGATTTCACCGGAAAAAAGCCGTTGCCACTGTTTCGTGCGCCGGGGGGTAAAACATCTCCTCGCTTGCTGGAGGCTGCCAAGTCGTGCGGCTTCGCGCATGTGGGTTGGGCGGAGGCTGGTTTTCTGGGGGATGAGTTGCCGAGCGAGAAGTTCAGCAATGAGGCCCTGTTGAAAAAGGCCCTGCGCGACATCAAAAAAGGTGACATCCTGATGGCCCACCTGGGCATCTGGTCGCGCAAAGACCCATGGACGCCCACGG
>CAJAFJ010000614.1 GCA_903938955.1 uncultured beta proteobacterium
GCTGTACCAGCGCGAACTAGAACAAATTTTCAAAAGTGGCCCGCGCTATGTGGGGCACAGCTTGAGCGTGCCCCATGTGGGCGACTATGCCACCTTGGCGCAGGAGGCTCAGGGCCGCGCCTTGGTGCACACGCCCACCGGCATTGAACTGATCTCCAACGTCTGCCGCCACCGCCAGGCCCTCATGTTGCAGGGCCGTGGCTCGGTCAACACACCGCACCAGGGCGTGGCCGCCGGCAATATCGTGTGCCCGCTGCACCGCTGGACCTACAGCGCCAGCGGACCCGGGCCTGCAGGCACATTGCTGGGCGCGCCGCACTTTGCAAACGACCCCTGCCTGAACCTGAACAATTACCCACTGCGCGAGTGGAATGGATTGTTGTTTGAAGACAATGGCCGCGACATTCAAGCCGATCTGGCCAACATGGGGCCGCGGGTTGATCTGGACTTTTCGGGCTTTGTGCTGGACAAAGTCGAGATGCACGAATGCAACTACAACTGGAAGACCTTCATCGAGGTCTATCTGGAGGACTACCACGTCGGCCCCTTCCACCCGGGCCTGGGCAGCACCGTCACCTGTGACGACCTGCGCTGGGAATTCAAGGAAAACTATTCGGTACAAACCGTGGGCCCGGCCAAACCCGGCCCGGCCGGCAGCCCGGTGTACCAGCGCTGGCAAGATGCCCTGCGTGCTTACCGCAAGGGTGAGCCCGCCAAGTACGGCGCGATCTGGCTCACCTACTACCCGCACATCATGGTCGAGTGGTATCCGCATGTGCTGACGGTGTCCACGCTGCACCCGATGGGCGTCAACAAGACCATGAACATGGTCGAGTTCTATTACCCGGAAGAGATTCAAGCCTTTGAACGTGAATTCGTCGAAGCCCAACAGGCGGCTTACATGGAAACCTGTATCGAAGACGATGAAATCGGCGAGCGCATGGACGCCGGCCGCAAGGCCTTGTTGCTACGCGGCGACAACGAAATCGGCCCGTACCAGAGCCCGATGGAAGACGGCATGCAGCACTTTCACGACTGGTATCGGCGTCAAATCCAGCTCTGACTGACACCTTATGCAAGCCCTCTGGATGGTGCTGGGAGCGTTCTTTTTTGCCACCATGGCGGTGGGCATCAAGGTTGCCTCGGGGAGTTTCAGCACCTTTGAACTGGTGTTTTACCGGGGGCTGGTGAGCGTGGTGTTCATGAGCCTGGTGATGCGGGCACGGGGCACGCCCCTCAAGTCCCCCGTACCCCTGATGCACGCCTGGCGCAGTGTGATTGGTGTGCTGTCGCTCGGGTCCTGGTTTTATGCCATCGCCCATTTGCCGCTGGCCACCGCCATGACGCTGAACTACATGAGCGGCGTCTGGGTCGCCGCTTTTATTGTGGCCGGTGCCGTCATGTACGGCCAGGCCGAGCGTCAGGGGCCGTTGATGGCCACTGTGCTGGTGAGTTTTATCGGCGTGGTGATGATGCTGCGACCCACACTCGACCAAAACCAGTTGTTCGCCGGCTTGATCGGCCTGCTCTCGGGCATGGGCGCCGCGCTGGCCTATATGCAGGTAACCGCGCTGGGCAAGGTGGGGGAGCCAGAAGGCCGCACCGTGTTTTATTTCTCCATCGGCACCGCCGTGGTGGGCTGTGTGGGTGTCGCGTTCACCGGCTTGACGCCGTGGACTGAAGCCAGCTGGCAAGCCACTGCCTGGCTGGTGCCCATCGGGGTGCTGGCCTCGCTCGGCCAGTGGTGCATGACGCGCGCCTACAGCCGGGGCTCCACCCTGCTGGTGGCCAACTTGCAATACTCGGGCATTGTGTTTGCCGCCCTCTACAGTCTGCTGCTGTTTGGCGACAAAATTCCCCTGATGGGGTGGGTCGGCATGGGCCTGATTGTGGCCAGCGGCCTGGCTGCCACCGTGCTGCGCACCCGCGCCCTGCCCAACACGCCGGCCGAAGAACACTGAGCCCGTCAACGGGCTAGCCAAAACTGATGCCTTGAAATGACCTGATGAAGGAGCCCCTTTGATGTACACCACCCTGATTTCTGCCCAACAACTGCAGACGCTGCTGTCCAGCGGCCAACCATTGATGGTGTTTGACTGCAGTTTTGAGCTGATGCAACCCGCTGCTGGCGACCAGCAATACCAGCAAGCGCATATTCCCGGCGCGGTACGGGCGGACCTGGACCGGCACTTGAGCGCGTCTAAAACCGGGTGCTCGGCCTCCGGGGGGCGCCACCCCCTGCCCACGCTTGAGACCTTTGCCGCCTGGCTCTCCGGGATTGGGTTTACCAACAACATGCAGGCCGTGGTGTATGACCGCCAAGGCGCCAACTACTGCGGCCGTCTTTGGTGGATGCTGAAATGGGCGGGCCATGAGGCGGTAGCTGTGCTGGATGGTGGCTTGCAGGCCTGGCAGGCCAGCGGCGGCGTCACTGAACAGGGCTTGACCGCCGAGATGACGGCCACCTCTTCATTCACACCCGCCCCCAACCATGCCCGCTTGGTCGCGACTGACATGATCATCCAGCAGCTGGGGCGCCCCACTCAAATCCTGATCGATGCCCGGGGAGCGCCGCGATTTAAGGGCGAAGTGGAGCCCATCGACCCGGTGGCAGGCCACATTCCCGGTGCGGTGAATCGTCCGTTTACCCAAAATTTTGCCGCTGACGGCACTTTCAAACCCGCCGCTGAACTCAAGGCCGAGTTTGAAGCCTTGCTGGCCGGACGTGACCCCGCCACCGTGGTGCATCACTGCGGCAGCGGCGTCAGCGCCGTGCCCAACATCATCGCCATGGAAATCGCCGGTTTGGGGCCAACGGCGCTGTATGCGGGCAGCTGGAGCGAGTGGTGCAGCGACACACGTCGACCCATGGCGCGCTCTTGATGTCACCCGTGTGATCCGCCTGCACGGCGAAACCGGCAGGCCAGTTGGGCCAAAACTGTTGAAGATCGACTGCTAAGGTTTGGCTTTGGCCGCCAAACCACCTTTGGCCCGGGCGTCCGCAATTTCTGCTGCCACCTGCATGGCATCCGACGAACCGGGCTCCAACACCGTGAGCACCTTTTCCCAATGGGTCACGGCCTGCGCATAGTCGGCACGGCTGAAAGCGGCAGAACCAGCCATCATCAGCGCCGTGGGGTGTTTGGGGTCCAGGGCCAGCGCCTTGTTCACCAATGCCAGTGGCCGACCTTCAAGCTTGTTGCCCGCACGCATGGCCAGCAAGTCAGCATATTGCGTCAGCAAGTCGGGGTTGCTGTCCACCAATTTGCCGGCTTTGATATACGCCTGCTCCGCCTCGGGCAAGCGTTTTTGCACTTTATAAGCGCGTGCCAGACGCGCCCAACCGGCCAGATCATCCGGATTGGCTTTAAGCCGTTCTGCCAGGCGATCCACCATCTGGTTGATTTTTTCCGGGGTCATGGCACCTGTAGCGGCGGGGTCTACCGGGGGCAGTTTGCCGGCTTCGGTCGTCGGTCCTGGTGCCGCTTTACCGGGGGCAGGCTGCCCAGCCTTCTCACGGGCATCAGCGATGTTGGACTCGATTTGCTGGGCATCCTCGGTACCCGGCTCCAGCAACAAGAGCAGTTTTTCCCAGTGGGTGATGGCGCCTTTGAAGTCAGCACGGCGGTAGGCGGCCACGCCCGACATCATCAGCCCCATGGGGTGTTGCGGGTTCAGTACCAGGGCTTTCTGGATCATGTCCAGCGGTCGGCCTTCCATGCTATTGGCTTTGGAGGCCAGCAAGTCAGCGTATTCCACCAGCAAATCGGCATCGGTATTGACCAGGTTGCCGGCCTTGCCAAAGGCCAGTTCGGCGTCCTCCAGTTGGCCCATGACTTTGTAGGAGCGCGCCAGCATGGCCCAGCCCAGCGGATTGTCAGGGTTGGCCTTCAGCTTGGCCGCCAGCGAGTCGACCATGGCCATAACTTTTTCGTTTTGTCGCTGCTGCGTGGCCACCGGGTCAATGGCATCGGGCTGCCCCAGCCACCAGTACATGCCCGCCGACCCCATGGACAGCAGCAAGGCGATCGTGATGGAGGTGCGCCGGGCACTCCAGAACGTGCTGCTGCTCGGCAGGTGGGTAGGCGCGGCCTCTTCGGTGTCGTCCAGCAAACGCAGTTTCAGTTCGTCCTGCGTAGACTCAAAGTCGGCAGCGCTGAGCGTGCCACGAGCCAGGTCGCGCTCCAGCGCTTGCAGTTGATCGCGGTAAATCTCCGCATTCAGGCGCTGGCTTGAGACGCCCGCCTTGGGAGCGGGCCGCAACAGCGGGCGCACAACCCAAGCCGCGGCCAACAGCGTCAACAGCGCTGCGATGGAATAAAAAACCGTCATAAGGGAAGTTCCGTATCTTTGAGAAGGGACTGCGCCTTGGCGCGTTGGGCCGCATCCAGCGTGGGGGCAGCGGCGCTGCGCTGGCTGCGCCGCACCATGCGCACCAGCACCACCACAGCACCAATCAAGAGTAAAAAGGGGCCAAACCAGAGCGCCCAGGTTATGGGTTTGACTTGGGGGCGGTAGAGCACAAAGTCGCCATAACGACTGACCATGTAGTCCCGGATTTCAGCGTCGGTTTTACCGTCTTTAATAAGCGTGCGGATTTCACGGCGCAAGTCCATCGCCAGATCGGCGCGCGAGCCCGCCAGTGACTCGTTCTGGCACACCAGGCAACGCAGCTCTTCTGAAATGACGATCAGCCGTTGCTCGACCACCGGGTCCTCGGCCAGCGGGACGGCTTCAGCCGCGTAGGAAGGGGCCAGCAGTTGCAGTGCCAGAAATAGGGCCAGTACGTATTTCATTGCTGCAACTCCCGAATCAGCGGCAGAATTTTGTCGCGCAGGGCTTCTTCCGTGACCGGGCC
>CAJAFJ010000615.1 GCA_903938955.1 uncultured beta proteobacterium
TGTGAAGCAGTGCAAGCGTTTTGGCCCTTTGGTCACCCACTTTTTCAACCACCAAACCCACCACCGGGGCCAGGCCAGCACCTTGATGCACCAATTGGGCGTGGATGTGGGCGTGACCGACTTGCTGGCCCTCATTGACGAAGCGAAAGACTGAGCACTTTGACCGCTGGCCCGCCAACCCGTGCACAGACCGCCGGGGTCAACTTGGCGGCACCCACACCGGCAACACCGCCACACCCACGCGGGCCAAGCGGTTTTTCATGCACAAGACGGCTTTGTCCTTGCTGATGAGCATCGCTTGTTGCGCCACGGCCAGGTCAATGAATTTTTGATCGTCGGGGTCTTTGCACACATACGGGGCCCGTTCAGCGCTGGGCAAGATGTGTGTGTGGCGATCAAACTGCGTCAGCACATCAAGGGCACTGACACCGCGCAAGGCCGAGCGCTGCACCAGGTGCGGGTAGTCAAGCACCCGAAGAAGCTCTTCGCGCATCTCGGTGCTGACCCACCAGCGCAAGGCCTGGGCTTGCAAAGCCAGGCTCAAGGGGCGTGAGCGCGGATCGTCAAACACCCACATGTCGAGCACGATATTCGTATCAATCACCACGGGCAGCATGCGCAGGGCTCAGCTGGCTGGGGGGTCGGTTTTAGCGCCGCGGCGCATCGAGCCCGCCGACATGTCAAATCGAAACAAACGGCATTCGATGGGGCCGTTCCACATGGGCACGCGGCGCGACTCTTTCAAGCGCATGCGACCGGGCAGTTTGAGGTCGGGGGTGAGCACCCAGGCGCTCCAACCGGTGTAGTTTTTCTTCCAGTGGCTGGCCAGTTGGGAGAAAAAGTCGCCGCCGTCGCTGACCTGGGCTTGCTCGCGCGCACCCGCATCACTGCGCGACTGGTCCTGCCGCGCGGGTGCTTCGCTGTCGGTGTCCCAGTCGGGTGCAGTGGCCTGGGCAACAGCGTTGCTGCCCCGGCGCGTGGCTGCGCCGGCCACCCCGGCCACCTCGATGCGTTCACCATACGGCGGGTTGAGCAACATGATGCCGGGTGTTTCGCAAGGCGGCATGCGCTGGAGTGCATCACCACCGCGAGCTTGCACCACTTGGCCGACGCCTGCGCGCTCGGCATTGCGCTGCGTGAAATCAACCATCCGAAACGCCACATCACTTGCGTGGATTTCGGCGGTGGATTCGTGCTCTTGCTCTCTGGCGGCGTTTTGCAGAGCTTGCCAGACGTGCGGTTGAAAGGGCAATAATTTTTCGAAACCGAAACGGCGCAGGATGCCGGGCGCAATGCCGCAGGCAATTTGCGCCGCCTCAATGGCGATGGTTCCGCTGCCACAGCAGGGGTCGTACAAAGGCGTGTGCGCATCCCAGCCGCTGGCAGCCAGCATGGCGGCGGCCAAGGTTTCTTTGAGGGGCGCATCGCCCTTGTCTTCCCGCCAACCGCGTTTGAACAAGGGCTCGCCAGAGGTGTCTATGTAAAGCGTGCAGCTGTCGGTGGTGAGGTGAACATAAATACGCACATCAGGCCACTGCGTGTTCACATCGGGACGTTCTCCGCGTTTGTCGCGAAAACGGTCAGCTACGGCATCTTTGATTTTGAGTGCGGCAAAGTTAAGGCTGGTCAGCGGACTGTGTTGCGCTGTAATTTCGATCTTGAAAGTTTGTTGTGTGGTGTACCAAATCTCCCAAGCCACTGCGCTGGCCGCTTCGTACAAATCTTTTTCACTTCGATAAAAAGTTTGGGACAGTTGAATCAGCACGCGCTGTGTGAGCCGGCTATGCAAGTTAAGGCGCATGGCATCGCGCCATGAGGCATTGGCCATCACACCGCCGCGGCCCGTGAGCAGGTCATTGCCCGTGAGGCCCGTCAGCTGGTGTACCTCGTCGGCCAGCAAGCCCTCAACGCCGGCGGCGCAGGGCATAAAGAGTTGAAGCGAGTTCACAGAGTTTTACGCAAGTTGGCAGGCGCAATTTTGAGCGCCTCGCGGTATTTGGCAACGGTGCGACGCGCGCAATCGATGCCTTGTTCTTTGAGCATTTCAGACAGTTGGTTGTCTGACAGGGGTTTGTTGGGATTTTCTGCTGCGACCAATTGTTTGATCAAGGCACGCACAGCGGTACTCGAGGCGGCGCTGCCACTGTCGGTGCCAAGACCTGAGCCAAAGAAGAACTTCAGCTCAAAGGTGCCCATGGGGGTGGTCATGTATTTGGCAGTTGTCACGCGGCTGATGGTGGACTCGTGCAAGCCCAA
>CAJAFJ010000616.1 GCA_903938955.1 uncultured beta proteobacterium
CCCGTGCCGCCAATGACTTCGCTTCGCTAGAGGCTTTGCCCCCGGCTCTACCGTTTTGCGCAGCCATCCAACGACGTGAGCCCAAGAAACCCTCCAGCAGCGCCGGAATGTAAATGTCTGCGTCTAGCTTGGGAAAATGCACACCCAGACCGGACGGGCTAATTTGCGCGTTAGCCAGATCAGCCGGTGTCGCAGCCTCAAGGCCTTGCGCCTGCTTGGGCGAAAAGGAAATGTCCACACCCGATGACAAGGAAATCACCAGCCGTGCAGTGCGCCGGTCAAAACGAACGGCCACTGCGGCGGGGAACGCCGTTTTGGCGGCTTCGCCACGACGATTGGCGGCTGCAAATACTTCCTCAGAAATTTCCATGAATCGCTCCCCATGCTTGACATAAGACCTGCACATTGGCCGACAGTTCCACGCACAGCTTGCTTAGGTCTTTGCGCGAAAACCCGAAGTTATCGCGCAATTCAACAGGCCCCCGCGGGCAATGGAGCTTGAACACAGCTTCGCAGCCACGGCCCACGACATGAACATGCGCGGGTCGGTGGTCATTCGGATAGACCACCACGCGCAGGCCGAAAATCGTTAATACCGACGGCATTTTGACATAATCCTAAGCCGCTTGGGTTTTTTCTTAAGCATGTAAATCCTTGACTGACAAGCGCTTGCTGTGCTGGACGGTTTGCAAGGCCAGCGCAGAGCTCAAGTGCTCATACAACCCAAACAAAAACGCTACGCGGCTCGCGTCGTCGGTTTGGCCTTTGAAGGCGTAGGCGGCGTCTACGGCTTTGTCTAGTTGTTGGTGGGCTTTGGTCAGGCCGGGTGGCATGGCCAAGGGGTCGTAGAGGTCGGCCAGCGATGCTTCGGGGAAGCTGGCGCGGGCGTCTAGGACGGCTTGGGCGGCGGCTTCGATGGCGGCGCGCTTTTTCTGGCTGGGGCTGGGGCTGGGGGCGGTAGGCGCGGAGCCAGAGCCAGAGCCATGGCTGGAGGCGATGGGTGCGGCGCCGGTGCCGGGGCCAGTGGCGGGTTCGGGCAGGTCGGGCCAGGGGAAGTTGTTGTAAACGATCAGCGCTGAATATTGAAAATCGCTTTTCAGGCGCCCGCCGACCTGCCGCATCCAAGCCATGTGCATGGTGGAAGTTAAGACGCCAAAGTGAAAGTTGGTGGCGTTCTCGATGACGCGCAACTTGTCGCCGCATAAAAACTCCGGCGTCAAAAAATCGATGGGTATGAAACGGCGGCGTTCAGAGGACACCTGTGGCATGGCCAAGAAAGCACTTTTGGGAATGAACTCCGTATGGAAGCGCGTGGGTGTCTCGGCCAGTTTCCGGGTTGGCGCGCTCTTGCTGGACGCACGCAGCTCGTGGACGGCACGAACTCGTTTTAGCGACTCCGGCAGTAACCGCAACTCTGAAGGCGAACAGTCGCCCAGCCACAAGTACCAGCGCTCGACGTTATTGAGAAACTCGTCACCACCAAGCCAGCGACGAAACCACTTTGCTGCAGCAGGCTCCTTGAGCAAAAACTCTACGCGCTGCTCAGGGGTGAAAAGGTAGTTGCCACCGTCGATTGGTTTGTTACCCGTACCCATTCGCGGCACATCGCAAATCGGCGTGCTACGCCTTGACAACACCACATCCGGCCCATCCACCAAATACGGATTGATGTTCTTCGCAGCCACCGCAATCGGCTCGCCCTGAATATCCGGGTACGCAAAAATCGTCTTGCCCGGCAAATCGTCGGTGCCAAAACCAATGATCACGCAGTGCACCGCAGCCACGCCTTTGGCGTCGTTGCTCCACTGAAAAGTGCGGTGGGCAAACTGGATCTTCATGCCCTGCGCCAGCATCCAGCCCCAGAGCACGCCCACTTGCTCGCCCTGGGTAATGCTGTTGGTGGACACAAAGGCGCAGCGGGTGCGCACGCTAAAGCTGCGGTTGCGCGGCGGTGCGTACGGGGCGGGGGTTGGGCGCGATTTGGGAGCCGCATGCTCATGAGCGTCCGGCGCCTGCTCCGTGCGCGCCGCCGCGTCGGAGAGGTAGCGCGCCGCCTTGACGTACCAGGCAGCCACAAAGTCGAGCAGCCCTGCGTTTTGCACACCGCCTAACGCGGCAGCCACATCGGCGCGTTGCGCGTCGCTCATGAATTTGGCGCCCACAAACGGCGGATTCCCAATCACGTAATCGCACAGCTCCGGTAGCAGCACGCTGGCCCAGTCGGTGGTCAGCGCATTGGCGC
>CAJAFJ010000617.1 GCA_903938955.1 uncultured beta proteobacterium
CGTATTGCGCCATGACGCCGTGGCCTTTGCTGAGCACGAAATAATCACGGCCTACAGCGCGTGGCTCGTTGCCTGGATAGCGCAAATGATTCCGGTACAACACTGCCAGCAGTTCAATAATTGAGAACGCACAGCCGATGTGAACCGTAGAACCAGCATAGGCCATGTCCAGCACGGTTTTGCGCAGCGTTTTGGCTTCAAAGATGGGGGGGTGTGAAGTCATCGTAGGCAATATTCAGAAGTTCACGCCCAGAAAGGACTCAATCTTGTCCACGATGAAATCCAGCATTTCGTTCGAGAGCCCCGGATAAATACCAAGCCAGAAAGTTTGGTTCATCACGACGTCGGTGTTGGTCAGCTCGCCACTGATGCGGAAATTCTTGCCAATCATGTAGGGCTGGCGTGTCAGGTTACCGGCGAACAGCAGGCGGGTGCCAATCTTGTTCTCGTCCAGATAGCTCAACAAGTCCACCCGTTTGACGCCAGCGGTCTCTTTCAAGATCACAGGGAAGCCGAACCAGGACGGGTCGGAATTTGGCGTTGCCTCAGGCAGGTGCAGGAATTCTTCACAGCTTTTCAGGCGGTTCTTCAGGTAGGCGAAGTTGGCTTTGCGTGCAGCGATGAATTCGTCAAGACGGTCAAGCTGACCAAGGGCGCAAGCGGCTTGCATGTCGCTGATCTTGAGGTTGTAGCCCAGGTGACTGTAGGTGTATTTGTGGTCGTAGCCATAGGGCAGGGTGCCCAACTGGTGGCAGAAACGTTTGTTGCAGGTGTTGTCTTTGCCGGGGGCACAATAGCAGTCGCGGCCCCAGTCACGGAAGGATTCGGCAATCAGTTTCAATTCGGCGTTGTTGGTGAATACCGCGCCGCCTTCGCCCATGGTGATGTGGTGAGCCGGATAGAAGCTCAGCGTGGCGATGTCGCCGAAAGTGCCTACCAGTTGGCCCTTGTAGGTGGCGCCTAGCGCGTCACAGCAATCTTCCACCAGCCACAAGTTGTATTTTTTGCACAGGGCGGTGACCACGTCCAGGTTGAACGGGTTGCCCAGGCTGTGAGCCAGCATGATCGCTTTGGTCTTGGGTGTGATGGCCGCTTCGATCAGGCTGGCGTTGATGTTGTGTGTGGCCAGGTCCACGTCTACAAACACCGGTACGGCGCCAAATTGCAGGATGGGGTTGACGGTGGTGGGGAAGCCCGCTGCGACGCCAATCACTTCGTCGCCTTGCTTGATGGCGCGGTCGCCCAGGCGTGGTGAGGTGAGCGTGGAAAACGCCACCAGGTTGGCGGACGAACCCGAGTTGACGGTGATGAGGTGCTTGACGCCCAGGTACTTGGCCAGGCGCTCTTCAAAGGCCGTGTTGAAACGGCCAGTGGTCAACCAGCCGTCTAGGCTGGCTTCGACCATGAGTTGCAGTTCTTTGGCGCCGATGACTTTGCCGGAAACAGGCACGATTGACTCACCCGGCACAAAAGGCTTGGGGGCGTAGGTGATGTCAGCAAATTGCTGCACAAGTGCAGAGATTTCCGCGCGCAGGGTTTCAGTGGTCTTGGGGGGGTGAGTCGTCATACGGATTACAGTTTTACGTTCATGGATTGCGTGTACTCAGCGATCTGCTGTTGGCAGAGTTGCTGCATGTTTTTGCTGGCCAACCAGGCATGGTGCCAGGTGGTGATTTTTTCTAGTGCCGTGCCCAGATGCCAACTCGGCGTCCAGCCGAGGCGGGCTTTGGCTTTGGAAATGTCCAGCTTGAGGTAGTTGGCTTCGTGGGGATGTTCGCCACCATCCAGTTGCCAGCTGGCGCCGTTGCCCCAGCTATTCACCAGGTGCTCAACAATCCATTGCACCGGGCGGGCGTCATCGTCGTGCGGGCCAAAGTTCCAGCCTTCTGCGCATTGTTGGCCGTTTTCGCCATACAAATGTTCGGCCAGTGCCAGGTAGCCAGACAAGGGCTCCAGCACATGTTGCCAGGGCCGGGTGGCGTTGGGGTTGCGGATGATGACGGGCAGGTTTTTCTCGAAGGCTTGGAGAATGTCCGGCACCAAACGGTCGAGCGCCCAGTCGCCACCGCCAATGACGTTGCCTGCCCGTGCAGACGCCAGCGCAATGCCTTTTGCCTGGAAGTATGAGCGGCGGTAGGCGCTGGTGACCAGTTCAGAGCAGCCCTTGCTGTTGCTGTAGGGGTCGTAGCCGCCCATGGGTTCATCTTCACGATACCCCCAGGCCCATTCCTTGTTTTCGTAGCATTTGTCGGTAGTGACATTGACGATGGCGCGAACTGACCCTGCGTGGCGAGCGGCTTCAAGGACATGCACGGTGCCCATGACGTTGGTGGCATAGGTCGCCACGGGTTCGCTATAGGACAACCTGACCAGTGGCTGGGCGGCCATGTGGATGACGATGTCTGGCTTGAAGGCGGCCATGGTGGTGCGCACCGTCTCATAGTCGCGGATGTCACCGATGGTGCTGGCCATGCCGTTGGCCACATTGGCTACCTCGAACAGATTGGGGGTAGTGGGCGGTGTGAGGGCCAGGCCATGCAATTCGGCGCCCATGGATTGCAGCCACAGGCTGAGCCAACTGCCTTTGAAGCCGGTGTGGCCAGTCAGAAAAACGCGCTTGCCGCACCAGAAGTCAGGGTTAACGGTCATGCTTGAACCCACAATTATTCCCACGTCTTCCAGGGTGCTTTGCCGCTGGCCCACATGGCTTCAAGCGTCTGCTTGTCGTGCAGGGTGTCCATGGGCTGCCAGAAGCCGTGGTGTTGATAAGCCATGAGTTGGCTGTCTTCGGCCAGTTGCATGAGCGGCTCTTGCTCCCAGATGGTGCTGTCGTCCTTCAGGTAACTCAATACCTTGGGTGACAACACAAAAAAGCCACCGTTGACGACAGCACCGTCTCCCTTGGGCTTTTCCTTGAAACTCTTGACTTGTCCGTCTTGAATGTCGAGCGCACCAAAACGCCCAGGCGGGTAGGTGGACGTCAACGTGGCGGCCTTGCCGTGGCTGCGATGAAACTCGATGGTGGCGTTGATATCCACATCGCCCACACCGTCGCCATAGGTGAAGCAAAAGGCTTCGTCATCTTTAATGTAGTTGGCCACGCGCCGCAGGCGACCGCCGGTCATGGAACTGTCGCCCGTGTCCACCAGCGTGAC
>CAJAFJ010000618.1 GCA_903938955.1 uncultured beta proteobacterium
CTTGAACGACGTGGGCCTGAACTACCTCAGCCTGGACCGCAGCGCCGAGACCCTGAGCGGCGGTGAATCGCAGCGCATCCGCCTGGCCAGCCAGATTGGCTCCGGCCTGACCGGCGTGATGTACGTGCTGGACGAACCCAGCATCGGCCTGCACCAGCGCGACAACGACCGCCTGATCGACACCCTGAAACACCTGCGCAACATTGGCAACAGCGTGCTGGTGGTGGAGCACGACGAAGACATGATGCGCGCCGCCGACCATGTGATTGACATGGGCCCGGGCGCTGGCGTGCACGGCGGGCGCGTGATGGCGCAAGGCACGTTCGATGAGGTCAAAGCGAACCCCAATTCCCTCACTGGCCAGTATCTGGCAGGCACGCTGAAGATCGCCGTGCCCAAGCACCGCACGCCGTGGTTGCCCACGGTGCATGACAAACACGCCGCCGACAAATACAAATCAGCGCACCACGCGCCCAGCCCGGCAGCCGAACGCCGCGCCGCGCGGGAAGCGCATCACCTGGCCACGCAAGGCGAGATGCAGTGCCTGCGCGTAGTCAAAGCCACCGGCCACAACCTCAAGGGTGTGGACGTCGCGTTTCCGGTCGGCCTGCTCACCTGCGTCACGGGGGTGTCGGGCTCAGGCAAATCGACGCTGGTCAATGACACGCTCTACACGGCGGTAGCACGCACGCTGTACCGCGCGCATGACGAACCGGCCGCGCATGAGTCGATTGAAGGCATCGAGCACTTCGACAAGGTCATCAACGTCGACCAGTCGCCGATTGGCCGCACACCGCGCTCCAACCCGGCCACCTACACCGGCTTGTTCACGCCGATCCGCGAGCTGATGGCCGAGATCCCGATGGCGCGCGAGCGCGGCTACGGCCCGGGGCGCTTCAGCTTCAACGTGGCCGGTGGCCGCTGCGAAGCCTGCCAGGGCGACGGCATGGTGAAGGTCGAGATGCACTTTTTGCCGGATGTGTACGTGCCGTGCGACGTGTGTGCCGGCAAGCGCTACAACCGCGAAACGCTGGAGGTTTTGTACAAGGGCAAGAACATCGCGCAAATCCTGGAACTCACGGTCGAAGCCGCTTACGAGTTCCTGAAAGCGGTGCCAACCATTGCGCGCAAGTTGCACACGCTGCTGGACGTGGGCCTGAGCTACATCCGCCTCGGGCAAGCGGCCACCACGCTGTCGGGCGGCGAGGCGCAGCGCGTCAAGCTGGCGCTGGAACTGAGCAAGCGCGACACCGGGCGCACGCTCTATATATTGGACGAACCGACCACCGGCCTGCACTTTGCCGACATTGATTTGCTGCTCAAGGTGCTGCACCAGTTGCGCGACGCGGGCAACACCATTGTGGTGATCGAGCACAACCTGGACGTGATCAAAACCGCCGACTGGCTGATCGACATGGGCCCCGAAGGCGGCGCCGGTGGCGGCACCGTGGTGGGCGTGGGCACGCCGGAAGACCTTGCGGCAAATCAACACAGTCACACGGGGCGCTACCTGAAGCGTCTGTTGTAACCCACAGCCGCTTATTTTGTTACAAAATGTAGCGCGCTGCAGCTAGACTCCCAGCATGAAAAAATTTCTAGACAGACTGGTCGACTTGAGCGGATTACGCGACCGGGATGAATTGGAATTTGCGCTGGTCATGCTGATCGGGCACTGCGACCAATGGACGCTGCAGTCAACGCACCTGGTGCGCGCCATCGGGCATCTGGAAGACCAGCGCTGGCTGTCACGCGCTCGATTGAGCGCCGGTCAAACTCACCCCACGCGTGACCTGGTCTGGTCCGACTGGACCACCTTGCCCAAACTGGCGGACTTTCCGCTGCGCCAGGCGGCGGTCACGACCGCCAACATCATCAGCAGCGGCGGCAGCCCCTGCATCACGGTGTTTCCGATTGACACCCATCTGTCGGTGTGCAGCCTGCTGGAGGTCGAGTCAGAGCAGCCTTTGTCTCCGGCCGCGCAGGCGCTGATCGCCAACGCCCTGCGGCTCTACCTCAACCTGCAGGGTTTGCTGGACTACGGCGAAAAAGACTCACTGACCGAACTGCTCAACCGCAAAAGCTTTGACGGCGCTTTTCTGCGCGCCGCCCTGGAACAAGACAACCTCGCCACCTTGGATGGCCCAGAGCGGCGGGCGCATGAGATCAGTGCCTGCTACTGGCTGGCGGTGATCGACATTGACCACTTCAAGCGCGTCAACGACAACTTTGGCCACCTGATTGGTGACGAGGTGCTGCTGCTGATCGCGGGCTTGATGCGCAGCAACTTCCGTTTTCATGACCAGATTTACCGTTTTGGCGGTGAAGAGTTTGTGGTGCTGATGCGCTGCGCCGACCACACCGATGCCGCCGCGGCGCTGGAGCGTTTTCGCGCCAAAGTGGAAAGTTTTGAATTCCCGCAGGTCGGCACGATCCGGGTCAGCGTGGGTTTTTCAGCCTTGCGCAGCGACGACACGCCGGGCACCGCCTTCGACCGGGCCGACAAAGCGGTGTACTACGCCAAGGCCAATGGCCGCAACCAGGTGTGCAGTTACTCGGTGCTGGTGCAGGCCGGCGAGTTGACCGAAACCCTTGAAATCACGCCCGAAACCGACTTTTTCTAGACCGTATTCCGCTGGCCCCAGGCCGCTTGTGCGCGGTATTAAAGCAGCTCCGGGGCCGGTCGCAAGGCCCGGCGCAGAATTTTCCCCAGTGCCGTTTTGGGCAGGGGCTCGGTGCGGAACTCGACGATGCGGGGCAGCTTGTAATCGGTCAGCTGCTGCCGGCAGTGCGCCAGCAGGGCCTGCTCGGTCAGGGCCGGATCGCGCTTGACGACCACGATCTTCACCACCTCCCCGGAGCGCTCGTCAGGCACACCAAGGGCCGCCACCTCGGCCACGCCGGGGTGCTGCGCCACGACCTCTTCGATCTGGTTCGGAAACACCTTGAAGCCCGAAACGATGATCATGTCTTTCTTGCGGTCGGTGATGCTGAAGTAGCCGCGCGCATCGACAAAGCCCATGTCGCCGGTGCGCAGCCAGCCCCCGGCCGTGAACACCTTGGCGGTCTCGTCGGGGCGGCCCCAGTAGCCCGGCATCACTTGCGGTCCGCGCACGCAAATCTCGCCCACCTCGCCCAGCGCAACTTCCCGGTCGTGGTCATCCAGCACGGTGGCGTCGGTGGACGGCAGCGGCATGCCAATGGTGCCGGTCCAGTCGCTGATGTTCAAGGGGTTGGCCATCAAGCCGGGCGCGGCTTCGGTCAAGCCATAGGCTTCAATGAGGGGCACGCCGGTGGCTTTTTTCCAGCGCTCGGCCACCACGCGCTGCACCGCCATGCCGCCGGCCACCACCACCTTGAGATGGCGGGTATCCACCCCGGCAAACCCGGGTGCGTCCAGCAACAGCCGAAACAGCGTGTTGACGCCGATCATGAGGGTGAACGGGTATTTTTTCAGGTCATGTAGAAAAGCCGGCAGGTCGCGCGGGTTGGTCACCAAAATGCCATGCGCCCCCAGGTTGAAGAACACCAGCATCGACGTCAGCGCAAACACGTGGTACAGCGGCAGCGGGCAAACAAAAATCTCCTGCCCGGCCCGCAAGTCAGGGGCGACCCAGGCGCCTAATTGCTGCAGGTTGGCGACCAGGTTGCCGTGCGTCAGAACGGCGCCCTTGGCCACCCCGGTGGTACCGCCGGTGTACTGCAAAAACGCCGTATCGGCCTGACCCAGCGGCACATGGCTCAGCAGCTGCGTGCGCCCGGCCCGCAAGGCGGCGTTGAACTCGGTCACCTGGGCGATATGCCATGGCGGCACCATTTTTTTGACGTACTTGACCACCACATTGGTCAGCACCTCCTTGACCACCGGCAGCATGTCGCCGACCTCGGTGCTGATGACCTGGAGCGCCAGCACCGGATGTTTCTCCAGCACCTCCTGCAGCGTGTGGGCAAAATTCTCCAGCACCACAATCGCCACCGCCCCCGAGTCTTTCAGCTGGTGCGCCAGCTCGCTCGCGGTGTACTGCGGGTTGACGTTGACCACCACCAGCCCGGCACGCAACACGCCAAACAAGGCCACCGGGTACTGCAACAGGTTGGGCATCATCAGCGCGACCCGGTCGCCCTTGGCCAGGCCCAGCGAGTGCTGCAAAAAGGCAGCAAAGTCGTGGCTGTGCAGGTCGAGTTCGGCAAACGAGAGTGTGCTGCCCTGGTTGCTGAAAGCGGGCAAATCGGCATAGCGTTCGCAACTGCTGCGCAGCACCTCCCGCAGCGAGGGAAAGGCCTGCACATCCACCTCCGGGGCGATCCCTTGCGGGTAATGCTTCAGCCATATCTTGTCCATGCCGGGGCCTCCTTCGCTGTGGCGCGGCGTCTTGGGGCGGTCAACAGCCGCCCACGCACGCCCTGTCGTCCTGCGAGTCTAGGAAAGCGCCCTCGACCCTGTTTGATATTCATCAACCTCAAGCGTCAGCCAGCCCACAGTAACAAGACGTAACATATTGCCCTGAATTTATGTCCCTTGATTTGGAGTCTGCCCCCTCATGCGCTGGCTAGTTACGCTATTCATCCTCAGCCTGCTGGCCGCCTGTGCCGGTCCCCAATACACCATTGACGATGGCCGCCAGGTCAACGAAGAACTGCTGGGCCACATCCGCAGCTATGGCGCCGGTGAAAAAGCCTTGCGCCCGGCCATCGCCCGCACCGCCGCCCTGAAAGATCCGAATTGCGACACCCAATGGGAACTGCCCTTTTCCGTCAGCACCAGCTATGACATGGAAAAAACGGACCGCGTCGCCTGGGTCCGCGGCCTGGGCGTGGACGAGCGGCTGACCGTGATCGCCGCCGCCGCTGACAGCCCCTTGCAAGCGAGTGACAAAATCCAGGAAATTGACGGTTACAGCCGCGAAAACACCGTCAAGATGGCGCTGCGACTGGCCGAACAGCGTGATGCAGGGCGGCCCTTTGAAATCAAGACCGCTTCAGGCAACACCCAGCGCGTGGTGCCGTTTGAAGTGTGCCGCGGCTACACCCGGCTGGCCCCGCCCAACAGCCCGCAGGCACAGGACTACCACTGGAAAGGCAGCATGCACCCGATTGAGGTCGCCCGCGCCAATCTCACCGAGGACGAAGCCCTGTGGGCCGTGCTGTGGACCCAGGGCGTTTCCGAAGAAGGCGGCGCCCGCATGAAGACTTACCACTACGGCACCCAGATTGCCGGCAGTCTGTACACCATTTTCTCCATTGCCTCCGGCATTCAGGGCGCCGCGCTGGCCGCCGATGCCGCCATCAAGGTGGCGCAATCGACCGCCGCGACGGTGGTGAGCGACCTGCTGAAAAAACAGCTGATCGAGCAAGCCACGCAAGCAGCGGCCGACAAAATGCGCAGCGAACTCGTCGGCGCCGTGCAAAAACTGACGCAACAGCAAGTCGTGAGCGCCATGCAGCTGGCCGCCGCCAACCGGGGCGCGCTGACAGGCGTAGCCTGGGTCGCCGCCACCGTGTTTGACCAGGCCGACACCTGGGCTTATCAACGCCTGGAAAAGCTCAACGCCAACCCACTGGCCAGCTTCACACTGCACCAGAAACTGATTGAACAGGGCCTGACCTCGAACTCTTTGGTGCTGGACCCGGACCGCATGAAAACCTTGAACAAATTTGCCGAAGAGCGCGGCCGGGGCGACGACGTGGTGGCCATCCTGCAAGGCCTCCAACCCGACCACCTGCAGTTTGCACTGCAGGACATGCCGCTGGCTTCGGCCCCCACCGGTTTTGCCTATGACGAGATCGGCGACGCCAGCGCCAACACCCAACCCTTTGCCCGCGGACTGATTGAAGGCATGCTGAGCATGCCGGTTGCCTCCGCCACCACCCCTTGAGCGACGCCCCCATGACCCCGACCCTGACCCGCCCGATTTGCCTGGCCTTGTGGCTGGCCCTGCCCTTGATCGCGGGCGCCCAAGCCCCTGACACCACCACGACCGCCACCCCCGCAACGCTGGCGACCGCCAACGCCGAGCCTGCCAGCCCACCGGCGCTGAACGAGCTGACACCAGTGGCCGCACCCAGCCCCGCACCCGTGCTGGAAGGCTGCCGCGCCCTCACCGACAAAGCCATGGCGGCCGACATGAAAGCCCTCACCGCCCAATCCCAAAAAGTAGCACTGGCCGAGCAGGACCCGCTGTTTGAAGCCGCCGTCGCCGGCTGGGCGCAAGCCCTGGCGCAGTGCGACGGGCGCGCCAAAGAGCGGGCGCAACGCAACCTGGCCGACAGCCAGAAAACCCGCGCCAGCCTGAGCGAACAACTCGGTGCCGGGCCGCAATGCGCTGCGGCGCACAAAGACGCCGCCGCCTTGCAGGACATCGCCCGCCAGGCCTTGAGCGAGCGCCGCTGGACCGATGCCTCGGTGCTGTTCCGCAAGGCAGAAGACATGTGGGACAGCGCCTCGGAACGCTGCACCGGCAGCCAGCAAGAAGTGGCGATCCGACGCCGGGACCAGTCTGAAATCGACAGCCAGAACGCCGAGTTGTGTGCGCCGCTGTTTGACAAGGCCCGTGAACAGACCCAAAAATTCAGGGCCTCCGCCAATGGCCTGTCACGCGAAGAGAAGCTGGATGCGTCGATGGTGGCCGAAACCCTGTGGCGCAATGCCGCCAGCCAATGCAAAGGCGCCGCCACACAAGACCCGGCACGCAACAACGCCCAGGCACTGGCACGCGAACGCGGCACGCCATGGGTCGCCCGCGTCGCGCCTGCACCGCAACCCGTGGTCGCCGTCAAAAAGACCGATGCGGCCATCGCCCCTGTAACGACAACCACCGTAACGACCGCCGCTGCCAGCACCGCCCCCTTGAACGCCGCCGCCGACACAGCCGTCGCCAGCGGGACAAGCACCACGGGCGGCACGTTGACCGCGATGTTCGCCTCGCTGGGCCGCGCCGTGACAGCGCCCGCAGCCTCCACGCCGGTGTCGGCCGAGTTCAGCGCCGACACCACCCGCTTCAGCGGCCAGTTTGTGCGCGACGCCGAGGGCAACACCTACTCCGGCACCGGCAAAGTGGTGTGGGCCAGCGGCGACGTGTTTGAAGGCCCGATGGTCAAAGGCCAGCGCCACGGCAAGGGCCTGTTTGTCTGGGCCAACGGCCAGCGCTACCACGGCGACTGGGTCAACGACAAACCCACCGGCCAGGCCAGCGTGCAATTTGTCAACGGCAACCAGTTTGACGGCAGCGTGGTGGAGGGCGTGCCCAACGGCCAAGGCCGCATGCGCTACGCCTCGGGTGACAGCCACACCGGCCAATTCAAATCCGGCGAGCCCGACGGCCGCGGCCTGTACCTCTGGAAAAATGGCCAGCAATTTGACGGCGACTGGAAGAACGGTCGCCCCAACGGCCAGGGCAAACTCAAATTTGCCACCGGCAACGTGTTTGAAGGCACGGTGGTGGACGGCGTGCCCAACGGCCAGGGCAGTCTGCACTTTGCCAGCGGCGAAACCTACGTCGGCCACACCGTCAACGGCCTGCCGCATGGCTTGGGCACCTTCCATTGGCCCCATGGCGACCAGTACACCGGCCAGTGGAAAGCCGGCAAAAAACACGGCCAGGGCACCTTCACCTGGAAAAGCGGTGACCGCTGGGAAGGCGTCTATGACAACGATCAGCAGGTCAGCCAATAAAAGCTGGCAACGTGAAAAATTCCATTGAAACTTAAGATGGTTTAAGTTTTTTCACTGGCCGACTTCAAATTTTCAACCCCTGGTCCGCCGTGCCTCGCTATAGTCACAATTTGTGACAGCTTGACGCGGCGTGCCGCGTTGACTTCACCGTTCAAACTGGGGGCGCGTGCCACCAGTCAACTCCAAAATTGAAACTGCCATGCCCTTGCTTCACCGCCTCAACCTTTCCCACAAGTTCCTTGTTCTGGGTTTGATTGCCCTGGTCATGATCGCGCTGCCCTCGGCCCTGTACCTGACACGCGCCATGGCCGACATTGAGGCGGCCCAGCGCGAAGTGCAGGGCAGCGGCTCGCTGGTGGTGCTGAACAAGGTAATTCAGCTCACGCAAACCCACCGCGGCATGTCGGCGGGCGCCCTCAACGGCAATGAGGCGCTGGCCGGGCGTCGTCCGGCCCTGCGCGACAGCCTGAACAAGGCCGTGGAGGCGCTGGACACCGAGTTCAAACAAGCCGGTGCGTCACCCGTGATTCAAGCGCAGTGGGCCGATATGCGCCAGCGCTGGGGCGCACTGGAACAAAGTGTGAGCAACCGCCAGATCAAGTCCGCCGAGAGCACCCAGCTTCACACCAAGCTGATCACGAGTTATTTGCTGCTCAGCGAAGCCGTGCTGGACGCGTATGGCCTGAACCTGGACCCGAACTTTGACACCTACTCGCTGATTCAGGCCGCCTTGGTGAACATGCCACTGCTGGCTGAAAACCTGGGCATCATGCGCGCCCAGGGCACCGGTTTTCTGAGCCAGGGCAGCGTCACGCCCGAAGGCCGTGCCACCTTGCTGGCCTTGAAAAAGCGTGCACAAGAGGTGCAAGGCGACATGTTCCGTAACCTTAAAAAAGCCACCGACACCAACCCCGAGATGAAAGCCACGCTGCAGGCCAAGGCCGAAAGTGGCCGGGCGGCGGTGGACAAAACACTGGCGCTGGCCGACCAAGGCCTGATCAACGCGACCGAGTTCACACTCCCGCCGGCCGCCTATTTTGACGACTTCACGCGTACGATTGATGGCCTGTACGAGTTCAACGCCCTGGCCATGACCACCATGACCGATGCCCTGAACGCGCGCGAGAGCGCTTTGCGCCGCATGGAATACACCGTGACCGCTCTGCAGTTGGTGGGCCTGCTGGTGGCCATGACGTTAGCTGTGGCCTTTGTCCGCAGCATCACCGGCCCAGTGGGTGAAGCCGTGGCCGTCGCGCGTTCCGTCGCCGACGGTAACCTGCGCATTGACGTGCCAGTGCGTGGCAGCAACGAGCTGGGCCAGTTGATGCAGGCACTGGATGCCATGCGCAAGCATTTGTCGCAAGTGGTGGGCGAAGTGCTGCAGGGGTCAGAAAGCGTGGCCACCGCCAGCGCCGAAATCGCCCAGGGCAACAACGACTTGTCGGCCCGCACCGAGCAGCAGGCCAGCGCGCTAGAGCAAACCGCGGCCTCGATGGAGGAACTCGGCGCCACCGTCCGGCAAAACGCCGACAGCGCCAGCCAGGCCAACCAGCTCGCGCTGAACGCCAGCATGGTCGCCGTGCAGGGGGGCGAGGTCGTGAGCCAGGTAGTGGAGACCATGAAGGGCATCAACGACAGCTCACGCAAGATCGCCGACATCATCACCGTCATTGACGGCATTGCCTTTCAAACCAATATTCTGGCCCTCAACGCCGCCGTGGAAGCGGCCCGCGCCGGTGAACAAGGTCGCGGCTTTGCCGTGGTGGCGAGTGAAGTGCGCAGTCTGGCCGGACGCTCGGCCGAAGCCGCCAAGGAAATCAAATCCCTCATCAGCGCCAGCGTGGAACGGGTGGAACTGGGCACTGCACTGGTCGACCGGGCGGGTAGCACCATGACCGAGGTGGTCACCGCCATCAAACGGGTGACCGACATCATGGGCGAGATCAGCGCCGCCAGCAACGAGCAAAGCCTGGGTGTCTCGCAAGTAGGCGAAGCCGTGACGCAGATGGACCAGGTCACCCAGCAAAATGCGGCCCTGGTCGAAGAAATGGCCGCCGCCGCCGACAGCCTGCGCAGCCAGGCCGGGCAGCTGGTGGACACGGTGGCGATTTTTAAACTTTAAAGAGTCCCCAACGCAGCAGGGGATTGTTTAATTAATCGCCGACTTGCTGCTTGGCATCTGCCAGCAGGTCGCGGGTTTTGAGCGCTTCGCGGCGTGCCGCTTGCGCGTAGTCTGCGCCGCTGGAGGCGTACAGCACGGCGCGTGACGAGTTGACGATGATCGGCGCCACGGTGTCGCCAATTTCACCCGCCACCCCGCGCCAGCCGGCCTTGACCGTGGCAATCGCATCACCACCCTGGGCGCCGACACCGGGAATCAGCAGCGGCACCGTGGGCGCCACCGCCCGCACCCGCTCAATCTCGGCCGGGTAGGTCGCGCCCACCACCAGCCCCAGCTGGCCGTTGAGGTTCCACGGCCCTTGCACCAACCGCGCAATGTGCTCGTACAACAACGGCTCGCCCACCACGCTGGACAGGCGCTGCGGCTGAAAATCGTCGCCGCCGGGGTTGGAGGTGCGGCACAGCAAAAACGCGCCTTTGTCGTGGTATTTCAAATACGGCTGCACCGAGTCAAAACCCATGTAAGGCGACAGCGTGACGGCATCGGCACCGTAGCGCTCAAAGGCTTCAATCGCGTATTGCTCGGCGGTGCTGCCAATGTCGCCGCGCTTGGCGTCCAGAATAATGGGCACCTGGGGCGCGGTGCGGCGCATGTGGGCAATGAGTTGTTCCAGTTGTGCTTCGGCACGGTGCGCGGCAAAGTAGGCAATTTGCGGTTTGAACGCGATGACCAAATCAGCGGTGGCATCCACGATCGCAGCGCAAAAATCATAAATTTTGCTGGCATCGCCCTTCAGGCCGCCCGGAAACTTGGCGGGCTCGGGGTCCAGCCCGACGCATAACATGGAACTGTTTTGGCGCTCGGCGGCGCTGAGCATGTCTAGGAATTTCATGCACGCATTGTAAGAAGCGCCGTGCCAAGTCGGTCTTAAGAATTGACCGCGAAGATGCTTAAATAGACGGCTACGGGCACGGCCCTAAACTTTGCCCCCTTTACTTGCGAGACTCGCACCCGACACCCATGAAATTTGACACCCTAGAAGACGACGCGGAAGACACGCAACACACCCCGGCCGAGCGCACCGCCGCCGCCTCACGCAGCACCTGGGTCAGTGTGCTGGTGAACCTGGTGCTGACCATCATCCAGATCGCCGTCGGCATCGGCGCCAAGTCGCAGGGCCTGATTGCGGACGGTATTCACTCGTTGTCCGATCTGGTGGCGGACTTTGTGGTGCTGTTTGCCAGTCACCATGCCAAAAAAGATGCCGATGATGACCATCCCTATGGCCACCAACGTTTTGAGACCGCCGCCTCGCTGGTGCTGGGCTCCTTGCTGCTGGCGGTCGGCGTCGGCATGCTGTGGTCGGCAACACAAAAGCTGCAGGCGCCCGCCTCCATCCAAACGGTGCACATCATCGCCCTGTGGGTGGCGGGCGGTGCACTGGTGGCCAAGGAGCTGCTGTTTCGCTACATGCTGGCGGTGGCCAAACGCGTGAAGTCGAGCATGCTGGTCGCCAACGCCTGGCACGCCCGCTCGGATGCGGCGTCGTCGCTGGTGGTGGGCATCGGTATCGCCGGTAATTTGGCCGGTTACCCGATCCTGGACCCGATTGCGGCGCTGATTGTTGGCTTTATGGTCACCAAAATGGGCTGGGAGTTTGGCTGGGAGGCGCTGCATGACCTGATGGACCGCGCCGTGGACGAAGAAGAGGTGCAAGCCATTCGCCAGACCCTGGTCGAGACCCCGGGCGTGAGCGGTGTGCATGACGTGCGCACGCGCAAGATGGGTGACATGGTGGTGGTGGACGCCCACATTGAGGTCGATGCCACCATCAGCGTGGAGGCCGGGCACGACATCGCCGTGCTGGCGCGCCAGCGCGTGCTGCAACGCCACCGCGTGCTGAACCTGCTGACCCATGTGGACCCCTGGCACCGGCCGGACCGGGACCACA
>CAJAFJ010000619.1 GCA_903938955.1 uncultured beta proteobacterium
ATCACGCTGGCTGAAGTGCGGCGTCTGGTGATGGATAGCGAGCCCTGTGTGGTGCTCGACGTTAAAACAGGCGACGACCTCACGCGCAGCATTCTGCTTCAAATTATTTTGGAGGAAGAGGCGAGTGGTTCACCTATGTTTACAGCGCCGGTGCTGGCCAGTGTGATCCGTTTCTACGGGCATGCCATGCAGGGCATGATGGGCGGCTACCTTGAGAAAAACATCCAGTCGCTGGTGGATGTTCAAGCCAAATTCGCAGAGCAGTCCAAGGGGCTGTCGCCAGAAATGTGGAATCAGTTCGTGGCCATGCAGTCTCCTGTATTGCAGGGCATGATGGGCGGCAATCTCGATCAATCAAAAAATATCCTGCAACAAATGCAGGAGCAGATGCAAAAGCAGACCGGCCAAATGCTCGGTGCTTTCGGTATCAAGCGGTAACCGTGCAACCCTTGGCGTAAATAAAATATGAGTGAAGTCATCAGTAAAAGCAATTCCAGTCCCAAAGTGGGGTTCGTCAGTCTTGGTTGCGCCAAGGCATTAACGGATTCAGAACTTATCCTGACGCAGCTGAGCGCGGAGGGTTATCAGACCTCCAAAACCTTTGAAGGCGCCGATTTGGTGATCGTCAATACCTGTGGTTTTATCGACGACGCCGTCAAGGAAAGTCTCGACACCATTGGTGAGGCTCTGGCTGCGAATGGCAAGGTGATTGTTACGGGCTGTCTGGGTGCCAAAGCGGCAGAGGGTGGCGACAACCTGGTGCGCAAAATGCACCCCAGTGTTCTGGCTGTGACCGGGCCGCAGGCCACGCCAGAGGTGATGGATGCGGTGCATGCCCATTTGCCCAAGCCACATGATCCTGTTCTGGACCTGGTGCCCAATGCCTTTGGTGTGGCAGGCATCAAGCTGACGCCCCGGCATTACGCCTATATCAAAATCAGCGAAGGCTGCAACCATCGCTGCACCTTTTGCATCATTCCATCCATGCGTGGTGATTTGGTCTCGCGCCCGATTGGTGATGTGCTCAAGGAAGCGCGCGCTTTGTTTGAGGGCGGCGTAAAAGAGTTGCTGGTGATCAGCCAGGATACGTCTGCTTATGGGGTTGACATCAAGTACCGTACCGGGTTTTGGGATGGCAAGCCCATCAAGACCCGTATGTTGGATTTGGTTCAGGCGCTGGGTGATATGGCTGAGCCTTATGGTGCCTGGGTGCGTCTGCACTATGTGTATCCCTACCCCAGTGTGGATGAGGTGATTCCCTTGATGGCGACCGGCAAGGTGCTGCCTTATCTTGATGTGCCGCTTCAGCATAGCCATCCCGATGTGCTCAAGCGCATGAAGCGTCCCGCCAGTGGTGAAAAAAATCTGGAACGTATCCAGCAATGGCGCGCTGACTGCCCTGATATTGTGGTGCGCAGCACGTTTATTGCCGGTTTTCCGGGTGAGACGGAAGAAGAGTTCTCTCATTTACTCGACTTTGTGCGCGAAGCCAAAATTGACCGTGCGGGGTGTTTTGCCTATAGCCCGGTTGAGGGTGCCACGGCCAACGATATTCCCGGCATGTTGCCGATTGAGTTGCGCGAGGAGCGGCGGGCTCGTTTCATGGAAGTGGCCGAAGCTGTTTCGGTTGCCAAACTGCATCAGCGCATTGGTGCCACCATGCAGGTGCTTGTTGATTCCGCGCCTGGCATGGGTAAAAAAGGCGGCATCGGTCGCTCCTATGCGGATGCGCCTGAGATTGATGGCGTGGTGAAATTACTGCCACCTGAAAAAATCAGCAAGACACTGAAGGTGGGTGAATTTACCAAAGCCCGTATCGTGGGCACCCAGGGTCATGATCTTGTCGCACAACCGTTTTAATTGATCTATAAGCTATTGGGTAGAAATCAGATTCCAGTAGTGGCCAAGACTTTCAAAAGTCTTGGCTTTTTTGTTTGCTTATCGCTCAGGCAAAGAAAAAGCCCCATGTAAAACTTACATGGGGCTCATCTATTTTTGGTGCCCAGAAGAAGACTCGAACTTCCACGCCCTTGCAGGCGCCAGCACCTGAAGCTGGTGCGTCTACCAATTTCGCCATCTGGGCACTGGTGTAACTATACCACAGCTTCTAGTGCCGCTATGCTGCTGCTTGCAGAGGGAGGCTAGGTATGCGAGACTGTATTGAATATGATGATTAGACATGTCATCTTTACGCAGCTCGTTAATCTCTTGGTCAGCGTATTTGTGAAGCAATTGGAATTTCTCGAAGATCACGGTCAGTGACTAAATTTGAACGAGCGCGTTTGCAAACTCCGCCGCCGAGGCATTTAAGTACAAAAAGGTCTTTTATCAAGAATATTAGCCAATCCCCCAATTTGTTGGATGAAGTAGAAGGAACTGTTCAAGGGCACCGTGATGGTCATGGGTTTGTGTCCCGTGACGATGGTGGTGCTGACATTTACTTATCTCCCAACGAGATGCGTGCAGTAC
>CAJAFJ010000620.1 GCA_903938955.1 uncultured beta proteobacterium
ATTGCGGACGTAGGTGAAGCGCAAGCCGCTGGCTTTAAACCAACGTAGCACCACATCAAACGCCAGCATGGAGCGGGCGTGGCCCAGATGGCACAGGTCATAAACCGTCATGCCGCAGACATACATCCGCACATGGCCAGGTTCAATCGGCTTCAAGGGCTCCATAGCACGCGACAGCGTGTTGTAAATGCGCAAACTCATGGGTGTTTAAAAGACGTTAACAAGAGGTTTTTGCGGGCGTTTAACCGGGCAAAAACACATGTAAGTGGATGTTCAGAAGGGCGTAAATAAGTCCCCCCTAGGCTACAATTCTTATCAGTATAAAGCCCTGCCTGCCTGGTGCTGCAGCTTTCACCCTGTAGAAATCATAAGGCGCCATGAAGCACACCCACTCTCCCCTTTTTTCAGCCCTGCCACTGTTGGCTTTGGTATTTGCCTGCGCCAGCCTGTCGGCCCAAGCAAACGAGTACGACGACGTCAGCCAACTGTTACGTGCCGACAAACTCACCGAGGCGACCGTCAAGGCCGATCGCTACCTCGCAAGCAAGCCAGGCGATCCGCAAATGCGCTTTCTTAAAGGCGTGATTCAACGCAACGCGGGCATGCAGGCCGAGGCCATTGCCACCTTTACCCAGCTCACTGAAGACTATCCCGAGCTGCCTGAGCCGTACAACAACCTGGCTGTGCTGTACGCCGGGCAAAACCAGTTTGACAAAGCACGCGCAGCGCTTGAGATGGCCATTCGCACCAACCCAAGCTACGCCACGGCGCACGAAAACCTGGGTGACATCTACACCAGACTGGCCAGTCATGCCTACACCCAAGCCCTGCAACTCGATAGCGCCAATGCCACCGTGCCCCCAAAACTCACCCTGATCAAAGAAGTTTTTAAACAAAACCTCAAGACGACAGCACCCGATACGCAGAAGTGACGGACAGCCCCCTCACGGGGCCGATCAAACGTCAGAACTGGGACCGAAACGGCAACCAGTGGAACCTATTTTTTAACGGAGTTATTGAATGAAATTTACACGTTTATCGACCCTGGCACCCGCCGCCTTTGCGCTGGCCGCCTTGTTTTCAGTCGCCAACATGGCTCAGGCAGCCGACGCACCTCAGGTGAAATTTGCCACCACGGCGGGCGACTTCACGGTTGAGGTCTATCCTGATAAGGCGCCCAAGACAGTTGAAAACTTTTTGCAGTACGTCCAGGACAAGCACTACGACGGCACCCAGTTTCACCGCGTGATCGACAACTTTATGGTGCAAGGTGGCGGCTATGACGCTAAATACGCCGAAAAACGCACCCGTACACCGGTCGTGCATGAAGGCCGCGAGGCGATCGCCAAAGGCGGCCCGAGAAACGTGGTGGGTACGCTAGCCATGGCCCGTACCAACGACCCCAACTCCGCCACGGCACAATTTTTTATCAACGTCAGGGATAATTCGTTTCTGGACCCCAGTGTTCAGCAGCCTGGCTACACCGTGTTTGGCAAGGTCGTGGGTGGTATGGACGTGATCCAAAAGATCAAGACCACGCCCACCGGTGCTGGCGGCCCCTTCCCTTCTGATGTTCCGAAGACCCCTATTCTTATCAACTCTGCAACCCTGGTGAAATAAATCATGAGCAACCCCCAAGTCGAACTCCACATTGCCAACCTCGGCGTCATCACGCTTGAACTCGATCAAGAAAAAGCCCCTAAAACGGTGGCCAACTTTTTGAGTTACGTGAACAAGGGCCACTACAACAACACCGTGTTTCACCGTGTCATTCCCGGTTTCATGGTGCAAGGTGGCGGCATGGAACCCGGCATGAAAGAGAAAAAAGGCGACTCCCCGATCAACAATGAAGCCAACAACGGACTGAAAAACCTGAACTACACCGTAGCCATGGCCCGCACTGGTGACCCTCATTCGGCAACCGCCCAGTTTTTCATCAATGTGGCCGACAACACCTTTTTGAACCACACCGCTATTTCCCAGCAAGGTTGGGGCTACGCAGTGTTCGGCAAAGTGGTGTCGGGCAAAGAAGTGGTTGACCAGATCAAAGCTGTCAAAACCAGCACCAAGGGCTACCACGAAAATGTGCCCGTGGTGGACGTGATTATTGAAAAGGCCGTGGCCCTCTGACATGACACCGGCCGTACCGCCGACCGCAGCGCACGCCAGTGCGCCGAACTGGCCGGTACGGCTGGCGCCACCGCAGTGGCGCCAGATTGATTTCATTTCCGACCTGCACCTGCAGGCCAGTGAGCCCGCCACCTTCGAGGCATGGCAACGCTACCTGCAAACCACCCGGGCTGACGCGGTTTTCATTCTGGGTGATCTGTTTGAAGTCTGGATTGGTGATGACAGCGTTGAGGCTGTGACGCCACATCCCGATGGCGAGGCTCACTTTGAAACCCGCTGCGCTCACATTTTGAAGACAGCGTCCCAACGCCTTGCTATTTTCTTCATGCACGGCAACCGCGACTTCTTGCTCGGTCCAGCCTTTGCACAGTCTTGTGGCATGACACTGCTCAATGACCCCTCCCCACTTGAATTTGCCGGACAACGCTGGCTGCTCTCGCATGGCGACGCCTTGTGCCTTGACGATGCCGACTACATGCGCTTTAGAGCGCAAGTTCGCAGCCCTGAATGGCAACAGGCCTTTTTGGCGAAGCCACTGGCAGAACGCCAAGCGATAGCGCGCGGATTGAGAACCCAAAGTGACCACCGAAAAAGCAGCGGGGCAATCTACGCAGACGTGGACACCCGTATGGCTTGCGACTGGTTGAAGACAGCCCAGGCGCGTACTTTGATTCATGGCCACACCCATCGACCGGCTGACCATGAGATGGCGTGCGGTTTAAATAGAAGCCTGCGTCGCATCGTCTTGAGCGATTGGGATGCCAGCGCAAGCCCGCCCCGCATGGAGGTTTTACGCTTGCGTTCGGATGACTTGTCCGGCAGCAGGATGCAACGCTTATCCATCGACCAGACGGATTAGCGGCTGGCAGGACAGGCCTCAGCGCTGCCCCGCCACACGAATCAAGGCTTGAGCAAAGCCTTTAGCACATTTTGCACACGGCGCGCCAGGCTGGCGTCAAAGCCGCTGGCCAACACGGTGGCGGCATCCTGACCCCAGGTTTGTGCAGGAGGTGGATCGTTACGCTTGGTCAACAACTGCAACTGCAAAGCGCGACGGGCATTAATATGCTCGGCAGGCGTGGGCACTTCAGAAGCCATTTCCAGACGCAGCAAAGCGGTATTGGCGTCACCCGCCGGGGCTTGAGCCAATGCTTTGGTCCAAGCACTGCGGGTGGCAGGCGTCACGCGGCTGCCCAACTCTTGTGCAGAAGGCACCTGGGCGGCATCGCGGTGCTCCCAAGCCGCCATCAACTGAATCAAGGACTCACCGTGGGCCTGCGCGGCCAGCTTGCGCAAGGCAAACTGAGCGTGCTCCAACGCATCACGCTGCGCACGGAAGGCGGTGTCGCCCAAACGCGGCGCATCAGAACGGGGCGCGAACGAACTGTCGCGGCCATCACGACGGGGGCCCCGGTCATCCGGACGACCGGCAAAACCACCTTCGCGGGGGCCGCGATTGCTGTCTCGGCCTGCGTCACGGCCACCATCTTTACGGTCACCAAATTTGCCACCACGGCCCATGACGACAGGTTCGGTCTTTTTCATGCCCGGGCGGTCATCGCCACGCACGGCAATCACAGGCTTCGGTGCCGGCTTGGGGGCAGCCACCGGCTCAACCGGGGCGGCAGCTTCTGCCGTAGCGCCTTCTTCAACGGCTTCGCTTGCCACCGGTGTGGCAGCCGTTTCAGGCGCGGCTGGCGCTTGTTCTGCGGCGGCCAGCGGATTAGCGTCAGAACCGGCCACCTGCACGGCAGCTTGGGCTTGCGCCTGACCCCGCAGAGCGGCTTCGAGGGCGTGCATGGCGCTGCGAATGCCTTGGGCATCGCCGGCGGCATTGGCGGCTTCGAGGGCCTTGGCGGCATCGAGCACCGTGCGGTCGCGCTCGCCCAAGGCGGCATCGGCTTTTTCGCGCTCGGCGGTCTTGCGGTTGAAGGCTTCGTCAATCGGCTTGCGGAAAGCGTCCCACAATTTTTGTTCCTGGCGGCGGTCCATGGGCACCACATGGGTCTCGGCTTGCCAGCGTTGTTGCAGCGCCTTGACAGCATCAATACGCAACTCAGGCTGGGCACCCAACACTTTGGCCTCTTCGATCAGGGCCTGGCGTTTGGCGAGGCTGATCTTTTGCAAGGTTTCAAGCGGTGCAGCGGCCTTGTTGATAGCGGCTTTCCAGAGCGGTTGCAATTCGGCAAAGGCTTTTTCGCCGACATGGCCGCCTTCGCGCCAACGGTCGCCAAACTGATGCAGGATCCGGTTGAAGCCTTTCCAGTCGTTGTCCAGTGCCGTCGTATTGGCGGCAGCCCAGGCGTTGACTTCTTCAATCAAGGCCAGACGCTGGGCGCGGTGCTCGGCCGATTCGGATTTGACTTTCTCAAGCCAGACTTCGACTACTTTGTGGGCTTCGTTACAGGCGTCGTCAAAGCGTTTCCACAAACCATGGTTGGGCACGCCACCCTGGTCAGTTTGCTTCCACTGGTCGCGCAGCGTGCGCAGGCTTTCCTGCAGCTTGCGTCCACCCATGGCCTGACCTTCGGGGCGCTTGAGCAAACCCTCGGCCTTGGCGACCAGTTCCTCGCGCAACTGGTCGGCGCGCCAACGCTGCCAACCTTCCAGTTCACCGGCCGCAGCCAGCGCGGCATGGGCCTGGTTTTCCAGCTTGTCATCAATGATCTTGCCGAATTCTTTCAGCGCGTTGCGCAGGGCACTGGCGGCACCGGCACTCGCTTTGCCATGGCCTTCGCCAACTTCCTGCTCCAGTTTGGTAAGCGCGTCACGTACCACAGCCAAGGCCTTGGCCTTGATTTCAGGGTCCACCGGGGCTTTTTTGGGCTTGGCAACCGCTTCGAGCGGAATACCGCGCGCCAGGCGCAACTCATCGGCCCACACCGGCACTGGTGGCAGCGCCGCGGCCGGGTCGGCAGCCGCCGCAACGGCCTGGCCCAGGGCGCTTTGGAAGGCATCCCACACAACCAGCAACTGGGCGCGTGAGCCATCCAGCAGCGGCGGGTATTTGGTATCGACACTGGCCCAGTTGGCATCGCTCAACAAGGCGGTGGCCTGGGCTTGCCAGTGGTCCACGTCAGCGTGCAAGGCTTCGACCACGGCCTGCGCATCGCGCCAGGATTTGGTAGACAGCACTTCAATGCGCTGGGCCAGCAACACGGCCGCTTCGCGCTGAACTTGCACCCGGTGCTGCAGGTCTTCGATGACCTTGACGCGGTCGCTGAGCTGGCCGCGCAAGGTGGCTAGTGGTTCTTTGCTCAAAGGCGCACCGGCCTTGGCGGCGTCGCGCTGCCAAGCCATGGCGTCTGCAATGTTGAGCTTGCCCACGCCCAGCAAGGCCTGCGCCTTGTCGGCCCACTCTTGCGCAATGGATTCCTGGCCCTTGCTGCGTTTGATCTCGTCGAGCTTTTCACGCAACAGCTTGGCAGCGCCCTTGTCTTTACCGCCCATTTCCTTGAACACAGCCTGCAAGTTGTCTGCGCTGGGCTCAGTGACCAACCACTCGCGAATTTTCGCGGTGCGCTCGGTCGAGGTGTGGGCTGAAAATGCCCCGCCCGTCAGCGCGTCCAGTGGATGGGGTTCGTTAGTTTTGGCGGGAGTTTTAATCACTTCGGGGGCTTTGGCAGTTTTATTAAAGGCAGAGAACATGTGTCGCGCATACAGTGGGGAAAAATCCCCACCGTCTAGCGGACAGGGCTGAACCCGCTATTTTCGCCCAAATTACTCATTGGGCAAAAAGTCTCGGCGGCAAACTAGTGAGTCGTCAAGTTCAGCTCCGCGCGGGGGCTCCATTTTGCCTCAGGCGCAAGCGCTTTGGCAGCCCCCAGAAACAAGCGTTCCGAAGGCAATTTTTGGGCCGCCAGATAATCACGAACCCGCACCCCGCGTCGCAAGGCCAGTTCGCGCATGGACTCTTCGGACGCGGGCAGATGCGCCAGCAACAGCGCTTCCATCTCTGCCGGGGGAATATCTTTCACCAAGCCAATGAGATTGCGCGGCTTGGGAAAATCGGCGCGCCGGTAAACAGCTTTAAGCAAGACGGGGAACTCTGCCGCACTGACAGCGCCCTGCCCCTCAGCGCCAACCTCGGTTGACGAGCCGTTGATGATCGCCACCCGATTTTTTTCAGCCACGAGCAGCGCCTTGAGTTGCTCACGCCGGTAGGCCTCGTGCTCCATTTCAAGACTGGCCGTGCCAACAATGGTCACTTTGAGGCCTTGGCGCTCCAGCAAGGCTTTAACCACTTTGTCTAGCCCCGCTTTGGCGTCTTGCGTTAAGTCAGCAGAGCCAGGGGCAAAGATCACCATGCCGAGTTCATCAGCACTGCCGCCCAACGCGCTGGCCAG
>CAJAFJ010000621.1 GCA_903938955.1 uncultured beta proteobacterium
ATGCTTTGCGTCTTGCCGGTTTTCTCTTGCGACGTGCCGGTGGTTTCTTCCACTGACAGGTGGTTGGCACCGACGAAGGCACCGTAGCCACGCACAACGGTCACTTTACGCATCTTGGCCATGGCCGCGAGGCCACCGGTGAGCTTGGTGATGACTTTTTCTTTGTGCGTGCGCAGCATGTCCACGTTGATCTTGGGCGCGCCAAAATCAACACCGAGCGGCGCCAGGTGGCTCACTTCGTCGATCACGGCGGCCACATGCAGCAGCGCCTTGCTCGGGATGCAACCCACATTCAGGCAGACGCCACCTAATTGGGCGTAGCGCTCGACCAGAATCACTTTGAGGCCCAAATCAGCCGCGCGGAAGGCGGCCGAGTAGCCGCCAGGACCGCCACCGAGCACCAGCAGGTCGCAGTCCAGATCGGCTGTGCCGGCAAAGCTGGACGCGGTGGGTGCCGGTGTTGAGGTTGCGACCGAAGGCGCGGCTACAGGGGCTGCCGCTACGGGTGCCGGAGTTGACGCAGCAACGGGCGCCGCCGCATCGCCGGCCACTTCCATCACCAGCACGACCGAACCCTCTTTGACCTTGTCGCCCAGTGCGACCTTGAGTTCTTTCACCACGCCGCCGTGGCTAGAGGGGATTTCCATGGAGGCTTTGTCGCTCTCCACGGTGATCAGGCTTTGCTCGGGCTTGATGGTGTCGCCCACTTTGACCATCAACTCAATGACGGTCACTTCGGCGAAGTCGCCGATGTCAGGTACTTTGATGTCTATAGATGCCATTTTTATTCTCTTAATCAGTTGGGGACAGAGCTTGTTCGCTGCGCGTAACTACGGTCTGTCCCACAAGGCTATTTACAGGAGAACCCGGCGGAAATCGCCCAGGATCTGGCCCAGATAGACGTTGAAGCGGGCCGCAGCGGCGCCGTCAATCACGCGGTGATCCCACGTCAGGCTCAGCGGCAGCATCAGGCGCGGCTGGAAGGCCTTGCCGTCCCACACCGGCTGGATGGTGGACTTGCAGACACCCAGAATCGCGACTTCAGGCGCATTGATGATCGGTGTGAAGTAACGCCCGCCAATGCCGCCCAAGCTGGAGATGGTGAACGAAGCGCCCGACATTTCTGCGGGGCTCAGCTTGCCATCACGCGCCTTCTTGGCCAGTTCGCCCATCTCCAGCGAGATTTGCATGATGCCTTTTTTGTCGGCATCTTTAATCACCGGCACCATCAGGCCATTCGGCGTGTCGTCCGCAAAACCGATGTGGAAGTACTGCTTGTAGATCAGCGCATCGCCGTCCAGCGAGCTGTTGAACTCGGGGAACTTCTTGAGCGCCGCCACGCAGGCTTTGATCAGGAAGGCCAGCATGGTGACTTTGGCGCCTGACTTTTCGTTCTCCTTGTTGGTGGAGACACGGAAGGCTTCCAGGTCGGTGATGTCGCAGTCGTCGTGATTGGTGACGGCGGGAATCATGATGGCGTTGCGCAACAAGTTGGCACCGCTGATCTTCTTGATACGCGACATCTCTTTGCGCTCGATCGGGCCGAACTTGGTGAAGTCCACCTTCGGCCACGGAATCAGACCCAGACCGGCGCCGTCATTGCCAGCCGCTGCAACGGGTTTGGCTTGTGCCTGCGCCGCCAGGGTTTGCACCGCGCCGCTCATCACGGAACGCGTGAACGATTGCACGTCGGCGTCGGTGATGCGGCCTTTGAGACCGCTGCCTTTGACTTCATTCAAGGGCACGCCGAGTTCGCGGGCGAACTTGCGCACCGAGGGCGACGCGTGAGGCAAGCCCACCGGCAGCGTGGTCGGGTTGTGCGCTGGTACGGGCGCTGTGGTGGTGTCGCTTTTCAATACAAGCGACGACTCGGGCGCTGCCGGCGCAAACGCGGCAGGCGATGCGACAGCGCTCGGCGTTGCAGGCGCAGCAGCAGGTGCGGCGACCGCAGCGGCTGACGTGGCACCTTCAAGCATCGCCAACAAGTCACCAATATTGACCTTGTCGCCGACCTTGACCTTGAGTTCTTTCAACACACCGGCGTGGCTGGATGGGATTTCCATCGCGGCCTTGTCAGACTCGACCGTCACCAGGCTTTGCTCGACCTTGATGGTGTCGCCCGGCTTGACAAAAATCTCGATCACAGCGACGTCCTTGAAGTCGCCAATGTCAGGCACGCGGACTTCGATCGGGCCAGTGCTGGCAGCTACCGCCACAGGCGCTACAGCAGCCTGAGCAACGGCAGCGACTACGGCAGGGGCTGGCTGGACTGCGGCGGCAGCCACTGGCGCAGCGGGAGCGGCAGTAGCGCCAGCCTCGCCCGCCACTTCGAGCATCAGCACGACCGAGCCTTCTTTGACCTTGTCACCGAGCGTGACTTTGAGTTCTTTCACCACACCGGCGTGGCTGGAGGGGATTTCCATCGAGGCTTTGTCAGATTCAACGGTGATCAGGGACTGGTCGGCTTTGACCGAGTCGCCTGGCTTCACCATCAACTCAATGACCGTGACTTCATCGAAGTCACCAATATCCGGCACTTTAATTTCTATTAAAGACATACGTGTCTCCTTAGTTGTTCAGTTGAGGACAAGGCTGCGCCAAACGCACCGCCCGGTCCTGCCAAGTTTTTTATCAGGCGTACAGCGGGTTGACCTTGTCGGTCTGGATGCCATATTTGGCAATCGCGGCCACCACATCAGCCACAGGCACGGTGCCCTCTTCGCTCAAGGCTTTGAGTGCGGCCACAACGATGTAATGGCGGTTGATCTCGAAGTGCTCACGCAGTTTGCTGCGGAAATCGCTGCGGCCAAAACCATCGGTGCCCAGCACTTTGTAGGTGCGGCCCTTTGGAATGAAGGAGCGAATCTGCTCGGCATAAGCCTTCATGTAGTCGGTAGAAGCCACTACCGGGCCGGTCGAACCTGCCAGTTGCTGGCCGACAAACGACACGCGTTGCTCTGCGGCGGGGTGCAGCAGGTTGTAGCGCTCGGCGTCCTGGCCGTCGCGGGTCAGCTCGTTAAAGCTTGGGCAACTCCACACATCAGCAGCGATGCCCCAGTCTTGTTCCAGCAAGGCTTGCGCGGCAATCGATTCGCGCAGGATGGTGCCGGAGCCGAGCAGCTGCACACGCATGGTGTTGGCGCTATCAGCGGCAGGCTTGCACAGGTACATGCCCTTGATGATTTGCGCTTCGGTACCTGCGGTCAGGCCGGGCATGGCGTAGTTTTCGTTCAGCAGGGTGATGTAGTAATACACATTCTCCTGACGCTCCACCATGCGCTTCATGCCTTCGTGCAGGATGACGCCGACTTCGTGGGCAAAAGTCGGGTCGTAGCTGATGCAGTTCGGAATGGTGCCAGCCATGATGTGGCTATGGCCGTCTTCGTGCTGCAGGCCTTCGCCGTTGAGCGTGGTGCGCCCAGACGTGCCGCCCAGCAGGAAGCCGCGCGCTTGCATGTCGCCAGCCGCCCAGGCCAGATCGCCGATGCGCTGGAAGCCGAACATCGAGTAGTAGACGTAGAACGGCACCATGATGCGATTGTTGGTCGAATACGACGTGGCCGCGGCAATCCAGCTGGCCATGCCGCCGGCTTCGTTAATGCCTTCTTGCAGAATCTGACCGGC
>CAJAFJ010000622.1 GCA_903938955.1 uncultured beta proteobacterium
GCACGCCGCCCATGAAGGCGGTCGGCAAAAACACCGCCACCAGCGCAAAGGTGGTGGCAATCACCGCCATGCCAATCTCGTCGGCGGCTTCCATCGCGGCCTGAAACGGCGACTTGCCCATGCGCAGATGGCGCTCGATGTTCTCGATCTCCACAATCGCATCGTCCACCAGCACGCCCACCACCAGCGCCAGCGACAGCAGCGTGACGGTATTGAGCGTGTAGCCAAAGTACGCCAGGCCCAAAAAAGTCGGGATCACGGACAAGGGCAGGGCGGCAGCCGACACCAGCGTGGCGCGCCAGTCGCGCAAGAACCACCACACCACCAAAATCGCCAACAACGCGCCTTCGTACAGCAACTCCATCGAGCCCTGGAAGTTTTCGGCCACCGGCGCGGCGTTGTCGATGACTTGCTGCAAGGCGATGGTGGGGTGGCTGACTTGCAACTCGGCCACGGCGGCGCGCACGCCCTGGGCCACGTCGACCTCGCTGGCGCCTTTGGTGCGGAACACCTCAAAGCCGACCACGGTGCGGCCATCCTGCGTGGCCACCGAGCGGGGCTCGGCCACGGTGTCCAGCACCTGCGCGACCTGGTCAAGGCGCAGGTGGCGGCCATCGGCCAGCGGGATGTCGAGTTGCGCCAGCTCGGCCGCCGTTTTGACGGTGGCAATGGTGCGCACCGATTGTTCGGCGCCGCTCACATCGCCACGGCCACCCGGTGCCTCTTGCTGCACCAGTTTCAGGCGGCGCGACACGTCGATGGCCGACACGTTGAGCGCGGCCATCTTGTCGGCGTTCAGCTCCACCCGAATCTCGCGGCTGACGCCGCCCATGCGTTTCACGGCACCGACGCCCGGCACGCTCAGCAGGCGCTTGGCCACGGTGTTGTCGACAAACCAGCTCAGCGCCTGGTCGTCAAGCTGGCTGGCGCTGGCGCTGCCGTTGGGCGATGCGCTCACCGCTGCCGCTTCGGCCGTGAAGGTCAGCACCACACGCCCGGCGGTGGAGGCTTTGGTGACCGAGGGGTCGCGCATGTCGGCGGGCAGGTCGGCGCGCACGCGGGCCACGGCGTCGCGCACGTCGTTGACCGCCTCGGCGATGGGTTTTTCCAGGATGAATTCGACGGTGACAGACGCCTCGCCATCCAGCACTTTGGTGTAGATGTTTTTGACACCTTGCAGCGTGGCCACCGCGTCTTCGATTTTGCGTGCCACTTCGGTTTCCAGCTGCGCCGGGGCCGCGCCCGACAGTGCCGCGCTGACGGTGACGATGGGCAGCTCAATGTCGGGAAAGTCCTGCACCACGCTGGCTTTGTACGACAGCAAGCCCGCCAGCGACAGCAGCACAAACAGCATGATTGCCGGCACCGGGTGCTTGATGGAGAGCGAGGAAAAATTCACGCCTGTCCCTTATTTAACAGTTGCTGAGTCAGGTGGAGCTTGCGGAGCAGGGTTATTTGGCGCTAAACTAGGCGCTGCCGCCACGGTTTTGACCAAGTCGCCATCGTTGAGGAACCCGGCGCCGCTGGCGACCAGCAGGTCGTCGGCCCCTATGCCGCTCAGCACTTCGACCCGCTCGCCCACCCGGCGGCCGATTTGCAGCTTGACCTGGCTCACGCGCTGGTCGGCGTTCAGGCGAAACGCGTAACTAAAGCCATCGCGCACCACCACGGCCTGCTGCGGCACGCTCAGGGCTTGCGAGCTGCCCAAGCCAAACTCGCCACGGGCAAACATGCCGGGCATGACGCCCGCACCGCTGCGCTGCATCGGTGGCAAATCGACATAGACCAGGCCTGAGCGCGTTTGCGGGTCCACCGTGGGTGCGACCATGCGCACCCGGCCCGGCAACTGCGTGCCGCTGGCGGCCGTGACGGTCACGGCCGTGCCTACCGTCATGCGCCCCAAGTCGGTGGCGGTGACTTCGGCGCGCCACTCCAGCCGCCCCTGGCGAATCAGGCGAAACAGCTCGGTGCTGTTCATCACCACGGCGCCCACGGTGGCGTTGCGGGCAGAAATAACGCCGCTGTCGGGCGCCAGCACTTGGCTGTGTTGCAGCCGCAATTGCTGTGAGACCAGCGCGGCTTTGGCGGACTCGACCCGTGCCTTGGCCGTTTGCTCGGCGGTTAAATACTGGTTGATTTGCTGGCCACTGAAGGTGCCGGTGTTCATCAGTGTGCGCACCCGGTCGGCATTGGCGGTGGCCTCGGCGGCGTTGGCACTGGCTTCGTTAACGCCCGCGCGCGCCTGCGCCACTTCGGCTTGCAGGCTGTCGTCGGCAAAGCGCGCCAGCAACTGGCCGCGCTGCACCACGTCGCCTACGTTGACCCGCACCTCGGCCAGGCGCAGGCCGTTGCTTTCGGTGCCAATGCTGGCCTCCTGCCAGGCGGCAATGCTGCCGTTGGCGGCCAATTTGATCGGCAGGGTTCCCAGGCTCGCCTGCGTGGTGGTCACGGTCAGCGCCGGTTTGGCTGGGGTGGCTGCCGGGGCCGCAGCTTTGTCAGTGGACTTGTTCTGTGAAATGAATAGGGCAGTTCCACCCGCCAATAGTGCGCTAAGTGCTATTAAAACAAGAGTGATGGGTTTGAGTTTGAATCGTGTCATGGTGTGTCGCGTGACGGGTGGTGTGTGTCCGCTGGGTCAAATACCGTGTGCCACAGCGTCAGCATGGCATCACGCTCTGACTGCAACTCGGGCATGTAGACCGTGGTCGGCTCTTCATTGAGCCTGGCGCGGTGTTGCACGCGGCGCATGTCGCGGTAGGCACCGGCAGCCGCATGACCGACGCCGGCGGGCAGCAGGCCCAGCACTTCGGCCCGCTCCAGCAGAGCGATGTTGCCGGCGTTGTCGATCAACTCGGGGTGCTGGTCCGCGTGCGCCAGTACCAGGTACTGCATGACAAACTCGGCATCAAACATGCCGCCGGGGCTTTGCTTGACGTCAAACGGTTCATGCGCCGGGTCGCCCTTGGCCGGGTGGGCGGCGCGCACCTTCTCGCGCATGGCGTTGATTTCGGCTTTCAGGTCCTGCGCGTTGCGCGGGGCGGCAATCACGGCTTTGCGAATCGCATCAAAGCGCTGGTGCAGCGCTTCGTCGCCCAGCACACAGCGGGCGCGGGTCATGGCCTGGTGTTCCCAGGTCCAGGCGGTGTTCGAGCCGCGCTGCAATTGGTAGTTGGCGTAGGCATCAAACGAGGTGACCAGCAGGCCGGCGTTGCCGTTGGGACGCAGCGCAGTGTCAATTTCGTACAAATCACCCTCGCCGGTCTTGACGGTCAGCCAGTTGATGAGTTTGCGCACCAGGGCGGCGTAGATCTCTGCCGCGTTGTCATCGGCGTCGTCATAGACAAACACAATGTCCAGGTCGCTGCCGTAGCCCAGTTCTTTGCCGCCGAGCTTGCCGTAGGCAATGATGGCAAATTGCGGCGTCTCGCGGTGTTTCTTTTTCAGCAGGCCCCAGCACCAGCGGGTGGTGATGCGCAGCACCGCCTCGGCCAGCGCGCTCAGGTCGTCGGCCACTTGTTCGACCGTGATCTTGCCTTCGATGTCGCGCGCCAGTGTGCGGAACACTTCGGCATGGTGGGCGCGGCGCAGCAGGTTGAGCAGGGTTTCGTCGTCGTCTTCCCCGGTGCCCGCCAGCGACGCGCGCCGGTGGTCCAACTCCGCCTCGAACTCGGTGGGGTCAAAGCGCTCGTTGAGCATCTCGGCCCCAGCCAATTCGTCAATCACCCCGGGGTGCAGCAGCAGGTAGCGGGCCGGCCAGCGTGCCGCGCCCAGCAGGCGCAGCAGGCGTTCATGCACGTTGGGCCGCTCCAGCAGCATGGCAAGGTAGCTTTCGCGGCGCAGCAGGGGTTCAATCCAGTCGGCCAGGCGCACGGCGGCTTCTTCGGTCACGCGGCCTTCGCTGACCCACTGGGCGGTGCGGCCAATCAGCCGCAGCAGCCGGGCGCGGGATTCATCCCGCAGGGCCAGCACGCGCGGGTGGTCGCGCCAGAGGGCGACCCGGCTGCGGAACTGGCCGGGCAGTTGCGCCAGCACGTCGTCAAAGCCGGGGGCTGCGGCGGTGGTTTTGCTGCCGTTGGCCCCGTTGCCGTTACAGCCTTTGCATTCTTGCTCCGCCCCGCCGCCCAGCAGCGCATCAAACTCCTGCGCCACCAACTCGCGGTGGGCGTCGAGCTGGTGCAACAGCTGGCATGCGTTCTCGAAGCCCATGGCGTGGGCGATCCAGGTCAGGTCCTGGTCTTGCGTTGGCAACACATGGGTTTGCTGGTCGTCCAGGTACTGGATGCGGTGCTCCACCCGGCGCAAAAAGTCGTAGGCCTCGGCCAAAGCGGCGGCGGTCGCGGCGGGCATCAGGCCGGCTTTGACCAGTCGCGGCAGCGCACTCAGGGTCGGGCGCGTGCGCAGTTCGGGGAACTGGCCGCCACGCACCACCTGCAGCAGCTGCACGATGAATTCGATTTCACGAATGCCGCCGCGCGACAGCTTGACGTCATTGGCCCGCTCCGGGTGCCCGGCGCTGCGCTTGCTGGCATGGTCGCGGATTTGCCGGTGCAGGATGCGCAGCGAATCAAACACGTTGTAGTCGAGGTAGCGGCGAAACACAAACGGCACCACCACCCCGCGCAAACTCAGGGTGGTGCTGTCGTCAGCACAGCCGAGCTTGGCCACGACCCGGCTTTTGAGCCAGGCAAAACGTTCCCACTCGCGGCCCTGCACATGCAGGTATTCTTCCAGCGCGCCCAGCGACACGGCGGGCGGGCCGGAGTTGCCGTTGGGGCGCAGCGCCAGATCAACGCGAAACACAAACCCGTGCTCGGTGACGTCGCCAATCAGTCCATAAATGGCCCGTACCGCCTTGGCAAAGTACTCCTGGTTGGAGACACGCCCACGGCCGACGTCATCACCGGTGGTGTCGCCGTCCTGGTCGTAGATGTAGATCAGGTCGATGTCGCTTGATACATTGAGCTCCCGCGCACCGAGCTTGCCCATGCCCACGACCCAGAACTGGGCCCGCTCGCCCTCGGGCGTGCGCGGGGTGCCGTGGGTCTGGTCGAGTGCTTGTTGAACTTCATGGCAGGCGGTCTGGAGGGCGAACTCGGCCAGGTCGGTCATGGCCTGGGTGACTTGGCGCAAGGGCGCTTGTGTGTCGCAGTCCAGGCACAACAGGCGCTCCAGCACCAGTTGGCGGGTGGTGCGCAAGGCGCTGCTGGTGTCCAAGCCGCTGGCCTTGAGGGCCTTGAAGGTCTCGGTCATGTTGGACTGGTTGGGCAGACCCGCCGCCAGCAGGGGCAGTTGACTCTCAAAACGACGTCGAATGCGCTGGCCAAAACGTGAGTGGGAGGACAAGGCGGGGCCGGTGATAATTCCTGTCATATTTCCAAGTTCCAATGATCGACTTGCCGCTTGCCCCTTCTACACTGCTCAAAACCATGACCACCATCGCCCGCTGGGCGCTGGGTTTGCTGCTGGCTGCGTGGCTTGTGTTTGGACTCGCCTGGGGTGCTTTGCACTGGTTGATTGTGCCGCGAATTGGCGAGTTTCGTCCGCAGCTCGAAGCCAAGGCCGCGCAGGTGCTGGGTGTACCGGTGCGCATCGGCGCCATCACGGCGCACTCGACTGGCCTGATCCCGTCGTTCGAGTTCACCGATGTCAAATTGTTTGATGCCGAGGGCCGCGAAGCCCTGCATTTGCCGCGCATTTTGGCCGCGCTGTCGCCGCGTTCCCTGTTGCGTTTGGGGTTTGAGCAGCTGTACATTGACCGCCCGCAGCTCAACGTCCGGCGCGATCAGCGTGGCAAAATTTTTGTCGCCGGGCTGGATTTTTCTAAACCCGGCAGTGCCGACCGCGACGCGGCGGATTGGTTTTTTTCGCAACTCGAATTTGCCATTCACGACGGCACCGTGCAATGGACTGATGAGTTGCGCGCCGCGCCCACGCTGGCGTTGACCCAAGTGGAACTGGTGGTGCGCAACCCCGGGCGCCATCACGATGTGCGGCTGGATGCCACGCCACCCGCGCTGTGGGGCGAGCGCTTCAGCCTGCGCGGGCGCTTGCTGCAACCTTTGCTGTCGCGCAGCAAGAGTCAGTGGCAGGATTGGACCGGTCAGCTCTACGCCGAATTCCCCCGCGTCGATCTGTCCGAGTTGCGCCGCCATGCCGATGTCGGCATTGACCTGCATGAGGGCAATGGCGCGGTCACGGCCTGGGCCGATGTCAGCCAGGGCCAGGTGGTGGGCGCGGTGGCTGATGTGGCGCTGGCCGAGGTCAATGTCACGCTCGGCCGCGACCTGCAGGCGCTGGCCTTGCAGTCGGTGCGCGGGCGTGTGGGGGGCAAGGTGCTGGCCAATGGGTTTGAGATGTCAACCCAGGGGCTTCAGTTTGACACCCACGACGGCCTGCACTGGCCGGGCGGCAATGTCAGCGTGATGTACCTCGGCGGCGAGGGCAAGATTGCCGCGCGCGGCGAGTTCAAGGCCGACAAGCTGGACCTCGCCGCCCTGGCCCAGATCGCCGACCGCCTGCCGATGGCGACCACCGTGCGGACCCAGCTGCTGGCCTACGCGCCCAAGGGGCTGGTGGACCGCCTGTCGGCCAGTTGGCAGGGGCCGGTTGCGTCGCTGAATCAGTACGCGGTCAAGGGCCAGGTCAGCCAGTTGCAACTCAAGGGTGTGGGCGAGTCGCCCGGTATTTCGGGCGCCACGGTGGAGTTTGACTTGAACCAGTCGGCCGGCCAGGCCCGCATCAGCCTGGTCAATGGCGCGGTGGACTTGCCGAGTTTTTTTGAAGAACCGTCGATTCCGGTGACCCTGCTGTCGACCGAGGCCAAATGGCAGATCAAGGGCGAGCACCTGGCCGTGCAGCTGCCCAACCTGAAGTTCAGCAACGACGATGCCCAGGGCGAGGCGCAGATCAAGTGGGAGACCAGCGACCCCGTGAAATCCGCCGGTCGCTCGCGCTTCCCCGGCATTCTGGATTTGCAGGCCACGCTCAGCCGCGCCGATGGCACGCGGGTGTTTCGCTACCTGCCCACCGAGATTGACAAGCCGGTGCGCGACTATGTGCGCGACGCGGTGTTGGCGGGCAGCGCCAGCACGGTCAAATTCAAGGTCCGGGGGGACTTGAACGACTTTCCTTTTACCAACCCCAAGCTGGGCGAGTTCCGGGTCTCGGCCAACGTCCGGGACGCCACGCTGCTCTACGTGCCACGCAGCCTTCAGCCTCCAGATGCCCTGCCCTGGCCCGCGCTGACGCAACTGAATGGCGAACTGGTGATTGACCGGGCCCAGCTGCAGGTCCGCTCGGCGCGCGCGCGCATGGGCGCCACCGCTGGCTTGCAGGTGGGCAAGCTGGAGGCCGTGATTCCTGACTTGAACCAGGCCACGGTCACCGTCCAGGCCGAGGTCAAGGGCGCGCTGGCGGAAGGGCTGGGCATCGTCAGCGGCTCGCCCCTGGCGGCCATGACCAGCCAGGCGCTGAGCCGGGCAGTGGTCAGCGGCGCGGCCGATATCAAGCTGAAGCTGGTGTTGCCGATTGCACACATCGACCAGTCGCTGGTGCAGGGCAGCGTCACGCTCAACAACAACGACCTGCACCTCGTGCCCGCCGCGCCCAAAATGACGCGCGCCCGGGGCGTCGTCAATTTTTCTGAAACCGGGTTTTCGCTGGTGGGGGCGCAGGCCCGCATGCTGGGCGGGGACGTCCGGCTGGAAGGCGGCTCGACCCCCGTGACCGCGACCAAGGCCGTCAACGGCGCGCGCGATGTGGCGCCGATCGTGATCCGCGCCAGCGGCAGCGCCTCGGCCGACGGGCTTCGCCAAGCCCGCGAGCTGGGCCTGGTGGCCCAATTGGCGCAGCACGCCAGCGGCAGTGCGGCCTACAGCGCCGTGCTGGGCTTTCGCCGCGGGGAGCCCGAGTTGTTGGTTAGCAGCAACCTGCAGGGCATGGCCTTGAGCCTGCCCGCCCCGTTGGCGAAAAGTGCGGAGGCCGTGCTGCCCTTGCGCCTGGACACCGCGCTGTTACCCGGCACGGCGCTGCAAGACCAGCTGACGCTGGAGTTGGGCCGCATGGCGTCGGTGGTGTATGTGCGTGATCTGAGCGGGCCTGAGCCGCGGGTGCTGCGCGGCAGCGTGGCGCTGGGCCCGCTGGCGCCAGAGCCTGCGCGCCTGCCGCCGGAGGGGGTGGCCGTCAATATTCAGGCGGACGGGCTGGATCTGGATGCCTGGGACGCGGTGCTGTCGCAGGCCACCGGCACCTCGCTGGCGGCGGCCCCCCCTTCAGGCTACCTGCCCAGCAGTGTGGCGCTGCGGGCCAAAGAACTGAAAATCGGCGGGCGACAACTGCATAACGTGGTGGCGGGCGTCACGCGTGACGGGCGGCTCTGGAAGGCCAACGTGGAGGCCACCGAGCTCAAGGGCTACCTTGAATACCAGCAACCGACCGAGGCCGGGGCGGGGCGCGTCTTTGCCCGCCTGACCCGCATGAGCATGGCGCCGGGCGCCGCCCGCGAGGTGGAAGCGCTGCTGGAGGAGCAACCTGCCAGCATTCCAGCGCTCGACATCGTGATTGACGATTTTGAGTTGCGCGGCAGACGCCTGGGCCGGATCGAGATTGAGGCCCTCAACCGCAACGCCGGCCCGGTGGCGCGTGACGGCAGCGTGCGCGAGTGGCGCTTGAGCAAGTTCAACCTGATCTCGCCCGAGGCGGTGCTGACGGCCAGCGGCAACTGGGTCGCGGTCGGCACCTCCACCGTGCGGGGTGGCGCTGAGCGTCGGCGCACGGCGATGAATTTCAAACTCGACATTCAGGACAGTGGTGAACTGCTGGCGCGTTTTGGCATGAAGGACGTGGTGCGCAAAGGGCGCGGCAAGATGGAAGGGCAAGTGGCCTGGATCGGGTCCCCGCTCACGCTGGACTACCCGTCCATGACCGGGGCGTTCAGCGTGAATGTGGAAAACGGCCAATTCCTGAAAGCCGACCCCGGCATCGCCAAACTGCTCGGGGTCTTGAGCCTGCAGGCCCTGCCGCGCCGCCTGACGCTGGATTTTCGGGATGTCTTCAGCGACGGCTTTATGTTCGATTTTTTCCGCGGCGACATCGCCATTGAGCAGGGCATTGCCAAAACCAACAATCTGCAGATGAAAGGCGTGAATGCCGCCGTGCTGATGGAAGGC
>CAJAFJ010000623.1 GCA_903938955.1 uncultured beta proteobacterium
CACACCAACGCCTTCAAGATCAACGAAGACGTGGTGATCCCGCTGCCGCGCATGGCCGAATACACCGATGGCATTGAGCGCATCAATATTGAGCTGAGCCTGCAGAACAAGATCAAGCTGTGCAACGAACTGGAGTCCTTCTTCAGTCCGGACAACCTGCCCCATTTGCATGAGATCAGCAAGAAGATCGACGCCGATGAAACGCCCTCGACCGAGTTGCTGCAAGACCGTGTCGCCCAGGCGCTGGCGCTGGTGCGCGAGGTGCGCACGCAATGGCAGGGCTGGCTGCAGGATGTGGACACCCTGTTCCCCCAGTTGCAGGACCATACGCTGCGTGCCAGCTGGAAAACGCAGATCCGTGCCCCGCTGCAGGCCATCTTCACCGGTCGCGCATTTGAAGCGATGCTGGCCGAGTGCCAGGCCATTCAGGCCCGCGTGCTCAAAGGCCGGGTCTGGGCCGCCTTGCACATGCATGCCGGTGACGGCAATGTGCACACCAACCTGCCGGTTAACAGCGACGACTACGACATGCTGCAAGCCGCGCATGGCGCCGTCAAACGCATCATGGCGCTGGCGCGTTCGCTCAACGGCGTGATCTCGGGCGAGCACGGCATTGGCATCACCAAGCTGGAGTTTTTGAGCGACGAAGAGCTGCAGCCGTTCACCGACTACAAAGCCAAAGTGGACCCGGAAGGGCGCTTTAACAAAGGCAAGTTGCTACGAAATAATGAGCTGCTCACGCCATCAGCACGAGGGCTGCAGGCTGATTTGACCAATGCCTACACGCCAAGCTTCGGGCTGATGGGGCACGAGTCGCTGATCATGCAACAGAGCGATATTGGCGCCATTGCCGACAGCGTGAAAGACTGCCTGCGCTGCGGCAAGTGCAAACCGGTGTGCTCCACCCATGTGCCGCGCGCCAACCTGTTGTACAGCCCGCGCAACAAGATTCTGGCCACGTCACTGCTGGTTGAAGCTTTCTTGTACGAAGAGCAGACGCGTCGTGGCATCTCCATTCGCCATTGGCAGGAGTTTGAAGACGTGGCGGATCACTGCACGATCTGCCACAAATGCCTGTCGCCATGCCCGGTGAACATCGACTTTGGCGACGTCTCCATGAACATGCGCAACCTGCTGCGCAAGATGGGCAAGAAGAGCTTCCGCCCAGCCGGTGCGGCCGCCATGTTCATGTTGAACGCCACCAACCCCGATACCATCAAATTGGCGCGCAGTGCCATGGTCAACGTGGCGATCAAGGCCCAGCGCATCGCGCATGACGTGATGAAGGTCATTTCACGCAAGCAGACCAAGGCGCCACCCGCCACGGTCGGCACGGCGCCGATCAAAGAGCAGATCATCCACTTCGTGAACAAGAAGTTACCGGGTGGTTTGCCCAAGAAGACGGCACGCGCCTTGTTGGATATTGAAGACAAAGACTACGTGCCGATCATCCGCGACCCGCAAGCGACCACGGCCGAGACCGAGGCGGTGTTTTATTTCCCCGGTTGCGGCTCGGAGCGCCTGTTCAGCCAGGTGGGGCTGGCGACGCAGGCCATGTTGTGGCACGCTGGCGTGCAAACCGTGCTGCCGCCGGGTTACCTGTGTTGCGGTTACCCGCAGCGCGGCAGCGGTCAGTTTGACAAGGCCGAGAAGATGATCACCGACAACCGGGTGCTGTTCCACCGGGTCGCCAACACCTTGAACTACCTGGATATCAAGACCGTGGTGGTGAGTTGCGGCACTTGTTATGACCAGTTGCAGGGTTACGAGTTTGACAAAATCTTCCCCGGCAGCCGCATCATCGACATTCACGAGTACCTGCTGGAGAAGGGCATCACGCTGCAAAACGCAGGCTCGTTCCTGTTCCATGACCCATGCCATAGCCCGATGAAGCTGCAGGCGCCGATCAAGACCGTCAAGGCTTTGCTGGGCAACAACGTGATTCAGTCGGACCGCTGCTGCGGCGAATCCGGCACGCTGGCGCTGAACCGGCCGGACATCTCGACGCAAGTGCGCTTTCGCAAGGAAGAAGAGATTCGCAAAAACGAGACCAAGTTGCGCGAAATGGGCGGCCTGTCGCCGAAAGAAAACATCAAGATGTTGACTTCCTGCCCGGCCTGTCTGCAAGGCTTGAGCCGCTATGGCGATGATCTGCAAAACGGGCTGCTGGAGGCTGACTACATCGTGGTCGAGATGGCGAACCAGATTCTGGGCGACCAGTGGATGCCCGATTACGTGAAAAAAGCCAACAACGGCGGCATTGAGCGTGTGCTGGTTTGAGTTTTAATCATTCAGTTTTTCTAGACGACGTCCAATAAAAGGTGGTCCAAATGGCAGGTTTGCAATCCGGCGCTCCAACGCCCCAGGCAATGACGGTGCATAACCAGTCGCGCGTCCTGGAGATCAGTTTTTCGGATGGGACCGAATTCCGTATTCCGTTCGAGTTGATGCGGGTTTACTCGCCTTCAGCCGAAGTGATGGGTCACGGCCCGGGGCAAGAGGTGTTGCAAAGCGGCAAAAAAGATGTCGACCTGACCGGGCTGGAGCCGGTGGGTAACTACGCCGTGCAGCCCACGTTTACCGATGGTCATAGCTCCGGTATTTTTTCGTGGGACTACCTCTATTTTTTAGGTTCCCAGCAAGACAAGCTGTGGGCAGATTACCTGGCCCGACTGACCGAGGCGGGCGTGACCCGCGAAACACCGATGCCGGAGAAAGCCGGTAAAAGCTGCGCCAGCCACTGAACTAACATTGCCCCATGACAACGACACACTTTGGATTCAAATCGGTTGACGAGACCGAAAAAGCAAAACACGTTCGCGGCGTGTTCGATTCGGTTGCGCCCAAATACGACTTGATGAACGACCTGATGTCGATGGGCATGCACCGCGCCTGGAAGGCCTACACGGTGATGGTCGCTGACCTGCGGGAGGGTTACCAGGTGCTCGACATTGCGGGCGGCACGGGCGACCTGTCGATGGCGTTCTCCAAAAAAGTGGGTAAAAGCGGGCAGGTGGTGCATACCGACATCAACGAAGCCATGCTGCGCACCGGACGCGATCGCCTGCTGGATGCGGGGATCGCGCTGCCAACACTGGTCTGCGACGCTGAAAAATTACCTTTTCCGGACAACCATTTCAACGTCGTGAGCGTCGCCTTTGGTCTGCGCAACATGACGCACAAAGACGTGGCTCTGGCCGAGATGAACCGTGTGCTGAAACCCGGTGGCAAGCTGCTGGTGCTGGAGTTTTCCAAAGTGGCACCGCCGCTGGAAAAAATTTATGACTGGTATTCCTTCAGGATTTTGCCCAAATTGGGCCAACTGGTGGCCGGTGATGACGCCAGTTACCGTTACCTGGCCGAGTCGATTCGCATGCATCCGGGGCAGGAAGAGCTGAAAACCCTGATGAAAAATAATGGCTTTGGCCATGTGGATTACCACAACCTGAGTGCCGGGCTGGTAGCCTTGCATGTCGGAATCAAATGTTGAGTATTAGAAATAATTAGGAGAAGTCATGAAATTATGGTCTTTGGTATTGGCGGTGTTGATGATGTTGGCCGGCTTTAACGCCGAGGCTGCCAAGCGCATGGGTGGTGGTAAGTCGATGGGTCAGCAGTCGACTAATGTGACGCAGCGCCAGGCCGCACCAACACAAAATGTAGCTAAACCAGCTGCCGCACCGGCGCCTGCTGCCCCCGCGGTCGCGCCCAAGAAGCCTTGGGGCGCCATGTTGGGTGGCTTGGCAGCGGGTCTGGGCCTGGATTGGTTAGCCAGTTCGCTGGGCTTGGGTGGCATGGCCGGGGCCATCGGGCAGATGCTGATGTTTGGTCTGTTGGCGCTGGTCATCATGGTCGCAGTGGGCTGGTTCATGAAACGCCGCAAAGCCGGGCAGGGCGCTAACCAAAACGTCGGCAATTCACCGTTCGCTTTTCAGGGTGCATCGCCTGCCAGCAGCGCCCAGACGCCGGTCACTTATCGGCCAGAAAATGTCGGTAACGACGCTTCGGCCCGTCCTTGGGAGCGCAACAGCATGGCATTTGATGCCCTCGGCAGCACGCCTGCAACTGCTGCCACATCGGGTTCGATGATCGGTTCTGGCTTGGGCGGTTCGCAAAGCTGGGGTGTGCCGGCAGATTTTGATACCGAGGGTTTCCTCAAATCGGCCAAAGCGAATTTCGTCTCTTTGCAGGCCGCCTGGGAC
>CAJAFJ010000624.1 GCA_903938955.1 uncultured beta proteobacterium
GGCGCCTGCGGCTATAGCCGCTTGCCAGTGGTCGTTAATGAACAGCAAGGCGTTGGTGCCCTGCACCGCTTGAACGGCAGCACGGATTTCGCGTTCAATGGCTTGGGCATCATCCGATTTAAAGCGGAGTTGGACGGTGGGCACACCGGCCCGCGCCATGCGCCCCACCCAGGCGGCATCGGGTAGCACGGCGTATAAGCCGAGTTGTTTCGGGCAAGTGGCAAAAGCCTGGTCGCGTGGCCACGCTGGCATGTCGAAATCAACGGCCTGGTCCGGCCAGTCGGTGGCCTTGAACTGGCCGGTGCGGGTCGTCATGGCTTGCCAGGCGTTTGCCAGGCATTCAGCGTCGATGTCAATAAAACCCAGTGCCAGACAAGCCTGTTTGGCGGCTTGGTACACCGGCGCATCGCTAGTGAAGATCGCGGGCGCTGTGATGTGAACCGGTAATGCCAGGTCGCCGTGCGCTTGGGTGATGGCTTGCGCCATGAGGTCGTGCGAGTTCATGCCTTTGCCCTTTTCAGGATTGATGCCAGAACGGCGTGCCCAGTACCGGGGTACTGGGTTGCGCCGCATGTTGCTCGGTCATGGTGCCGGCTAAAAAGGCATCGCGACCGGCCTGGGTGGCACTGGCAAACGCCCCCGCCATCGTGACCGGGTCCAGGGCCAGGGCGACGGCGGTGTTGAGCAGAACGCCATCAAAACCCCATTCCATCACCTGGCAGGCATGGGATGGCAGGCCCAAACCGGCATCCACAATCATCGGCACCGCCAGGCGCTCGCGCAAGGTGCGCAGGGCGTAGGGGTTGATGGGCCCTTTGCCGGTACCAATCGGTGCCGCCCACGGCATGATGGCCTGGCAACCGACATCCACCAGACGCTGGCACAGCACCAGGTCTTCGGTGCAATAAGGCAAGACCTTAAAGCCGTCCTTGATCAAACGGCTCGCGCATTCCACCAGATTCAAGGTGTCGGGCTGCAAGGTATAGTCGTCACCAATCAGTTCCAGCTTGATCCACGGTGTGTTGAACACCTCGCGCGCCATCTGCGCGGTGGTGATCACTTCCTGAATGCTGTGACAGCCCGCCGTATTGGGCAAAACGGGCACAGCCAACTCGCCCAGCATTTGCCAGAAGCGGTTGCCGGTGTCTGCCGCGCTGACATTTTGGCGGCGCAGCGATGCGGTGAGCATGGCAGGCTTGGCCTTACGAACCGACTCTTCAAGTACCCGCGGCGATGGGTAACGCGAGGTGCCCAGTAGCAGGCGGCTTTGAAAAATCTCGCCGTACAGAATGAGCGGATCGGGAGAAAACGGTGCAGTCATGGTGGTAACTTGAATGGGTTTTAAGGGTGTGAGTGTGGGGCTCTTCTGCCGTCAGCCGCCGGTGACGGGCGCGATGATGTCAATGCGGTCATCGGCCTGAAGCAGTTGGTGGGCGTACTGGGTTTTGGGCACGAACTGAAGGTTGACGGCAGCGGCAAAGGGCGGCTTGGCTTGCAACAGGGCCACGGCATCCGCCAAGGTCGCGCCCGCGGTCAGCGTGTGCGGTATTTGGTTAATAAAGACGTTCATGGGGTCAAGCGGGCAGGTGCTGGACGTCCAGCGATAAGGACTCGGCCAACGCGGAGGTGCCGGTTTCAAACAGCTCCATCACCACATCCAGCATGGCCGGTCCGATCAGATAACCATGACGGTACAAACCGTTGATTTGCATCACGCGCTCACCGAGCAGGCGAATGGACGGCAGGTTGTTCGGCAGGGCCGGGCGGCACTGGGTCACCATGTCCACAATGCGGCCTTCGGCAAAACCGCTGTCTACCGAATAGGCGGCGCTGAGCAACTCCAGGGTCGAGCGCACACTGATCTCGGACCGGTCATCGGACTCGATCTCTGTGGCGCCGATGACGAAATAGCCATTCCCTTTGGGTGCAATGTAGATCGGGTAGCGCGGATGAATCAGCCGGGTCGGGCGCGACAAAGTCACCTCCGGCGCCAGCACCGTGATGACCTCACCCCGCACGCCGCGCAGGGCGGGCCATTGCGCGCGCGCACCCACACCACGGCAGTCGAACACCCAGTCGGGTTGGCCGGGTTGACCAGGCGCGAAATCACCACGTGAGCGTGGACTGTCCCAGTTCAGCTTGACGTTCAGGTGCTGGAGTTGCTGCAGCATGGCGGCCAGTAACTGGTGGTTGTCCAGTTGGCCTTCGCCTGGCAAATAGAGCCCGTGCGGGAAACGGCTGCCTAAAGACGGCTCCAGTTGTGCCAGACCCTGGGCATCGAGTCGTTGCGCTTTTGGCAGTTGCGGCAACGCGACCCCTGTGGCATCCATCTGGCGTGCAAACCGGTCCGCCTCAGCGGCGTCTTGCCGATGCCACAACACCATCGTTCCTTCTTGCTGAAAAAAGACCGGTTTATCCAGTTGGGCAATCAGCTGCGGCCAACGCTTGAGGGCGTGGATGCCCATGTCAACCACCGATGTTTCCGTGATTGCTGATTCTGCCAAAGGCGCCAGCATGGCGGCAGCAGCACGGGCAGCCGAGTTATGCGCTTCGGGGCCGCCGGCATCAAACAGTTCAAGCTGATGACCAGCACGCGCCAGTTGGCAGGCCAGTAAGCGGCCCATCAGGCCCGCACCCAAAATGACGATATTCATCTTTTTCTCCATTGCGAAATTTAAGCCCGTTTAGGACCCGTGAGCCAGGCTAGCGTGAAGGTCAGCGCCAGAGTGGGCAGGGCAGAGCCCCATTGCGGCGCCCATTTGGCGAGCGCGTGGTAAGTGGCAATGCCAGCGATCCAGAGCAGGGCGGCCATGAGGTCAACCTTGCGTTGTTGTGGCGCAAAGCTGGGTTGGCCAACACCGAGTCGGCCCAGAATCACACCGTACAAAGGCACAAAAACCGAACTCAACAACAGTAAAAACGGCTCCAGGCTGTGCATGGGCAACACCAGCGCCAGCCCGGTACACAGCACCGCGAGGCCCAGGCCCCATTGCCGAATTGAGATGACTGGTTTGATACTGTGGGCTGATACGGCGCCCGAATAAACATCGCCATACGCGTTGTCGATCTCGTCCACCAGGATCAGGCTCAGGGCAATCAGGCCGCCTTGCGCCAGCAGCAGGGCAGTGACCAAGTTGGCATCCGGTGCCGACACGCTGATGACCATTACGCCTAGCGCGTAGCACCAGATGTTGGCAACGGCGTAACCCAGCCAGGTGCCGCTCATGGCGCTACGCCCCGAGCGACCGTGACGGGCGTAGTCAGCCACCAGCGGCAACCACGACACCGGCATGGCAATCACCAGGTCCATGGCGGACAGCATGCTCATGCTGCCGTCACCGGGGCGTGCCCAGAAAGCCTCAAGCCCCTGCGTCTGCAACTGCCCGCCAAACTGCCAGGTCAGCCATAGGAGCGATGCAATTACCAGCGGCAGCCCAATGCGGCTGATGATCTTGCGCACCAGTTGTGTCATGGACCCCGCCAGCAACAAGGTCAGCACAACGCCCCACAGCAAGGTGGTGGCGACCATGCCGCCGGTGCCGTCAAGCGCCAAGCCGAAAGACTGTTTGCCAATGGCGGCGGTGCCATCGCGCATGATCACCAGCTCGAACGTGGTCCAGCCAATTAGCTGGGCAATGTTCAAAAGAATTGGCAAGCGGGCAAACAGGCTGCCATAGGTGGTGTGCATCAGGCCCGCACTGGTCAGGCCGCTGTCGCAACCGAGTTTGGCGGTCCAGGCCAGCAGGCCGGAGCCGATCAGGGAGCCCAGCACGATGGCGATGGCTGCGTCACGGCTGCCCACCGCGGGCACCAGGTAGGCGCCGATCTGCATCACCAGCAGCCCCACGCCCAGGCTGAACCAGAGTGAGGCGTGGTCGTGCCAGTTGAACACCCGCTCGAAGTCAGCAACCGGCGTCAAAGCCTTGTTGTCAGGGCCAGAAAAATTTGTAGTTGCCATCCATTTGCTCCATGCAAAAAATTTGGCAGGGAGGCTGGGTCTGGCTTGGGGAGATGCGCAGCCGACAGATGTGGTGCGTCCCGAATTAGACTTTTGCTTCCCTGCGCGAGGATTACCTCAATCAGGTTCAAAGGGACTTTCTCAGTCGTCCTGCCTTTGACAGCCGGACAACACCCCTAGCGGTAGTGCTCAAAAGAGCACAGGTCGAGATTCTACTTAATCGAAAACCGGGGACTCAACGCCCAGTACCTTGTGCAGTTTTGGACTGGTGGTGGTGTATTGCAAAAAGACTTTTTTCTCGGGCGCAATGATGGGCATGGCACCAAAGGCGGCCAGGGCGCATTCATGGAAGCCGCTCAAAATCAGTTTCTTCTTGCCGGGGTAAATGTTGATGTCGCCCACGGCAAAAATACCCGGTACGCTGGTCGAGAACTTTTCAGTGTCCACCTTGAGCTGCTTGCGCTCAATGTCCAGACCCCATTCGGCAATCGGCCCCAGCTTGGGGCTCAGGCCGAAGAACACCAGCAACACATCCAGCGGCACCACGCGGGTGACTGCGTCAGCGCCGGTCACCTTGACGCCAGTGAGTAGTCCGTTTTTCTCCTCGAAGCCGGTGATTTGCCCGACGATGAACTGCATCTCGTAGGCTTCGCACAACTCGCGCATCTTGGCCACGTTGGCGGGCGCGGCTTTGAAGCCGTCGCGGCGGTGCAGCAGGATGACGCTTTCAGCCTTGTGCGGACCTTCTTTGACAAAGTCCAGCGCCCAGTCCAGCGCGGAGTCGCCGCCACCCACAATTACCAGGTTTTTACCGGCAAAGTCGTCCGGGTTCTTGACGCGGTAAAACAGCTGCGAGCCGTCAAAAGTATCGAGGCCTTCGACCTTGAGTGTGCGGGGCTGAAATGCGCCAACACCGGCGGCGATGAAGATCGTTTTGGACAGAAAACGGGTGCCAACCGCCGTTTCAACAAAGAAACGCCCATCGTCCTGTTTTTGAACCGTGGTGACTTCCTGCCCGTAATGGAAGGTGGCGCCAAACGGCTCAATTTGCTTGAGCAGGTTGTTCGTCAGTTCCTGGCCGGTGCAGACCGGCACGGCGGGAATGTCATAAATCGGCTTGTCGGGGTACAACTCCACGCACTGACCGCCGGGGTAAGCCAGCGAGTCGATGACGTGGGCCTTGATCTCCAGCAGACCGAGTTCAAACACCTGAAACAAGCCGACCGGGCCAGCGCCGATGATCACGGCATCGGTCTCAATAGCGCCTTCAAGGCTGGGGACGGGGGCAGTCACTTCCTGGTTCAACGGGGCTTGCATCACGCGCGGGGTCCGTTATTTGATCAGGTACTGGAGCTTGCCGGTCTTGTCTTTCCACTCTTCCGCATCGGGCAGGGCAGGCTTGCGTTTGGTGATGCTGGTGAACGAGGGCAGTTTGGCCAACTCGGCGTTGAGTTTGGTCATGTGTTGCTGGTCTTTGGGCACGTCTTCTTCGGCGTAGATCGCGTTCACGGGGCATTCTGGAATGCACACGGCGCAGTCAATGCACTCATCGGGGTCGATGGTCAGGAAGTTGGGGCCTTCGCGGAAGCAATCCACGGGGCAAACGTCCACGCAATCGGTGTACTTGCA
>CAJAFJ010000625.1 GCA_903938955.1 uncultured beta proteobacterium
AGTTCGCGCAGGTGCTGCAGTTTGTCACGCAGCCAGGGATGCTGGGCAAAACGGGTATCCAGATCTTTCAACAGCTTGCGGGCGCCAGAGGCATCACCTTTCTGCACCAAAATTCGCAACGCTTGGCTGGCTTGGGCAAATTCGACTTCCTGCACTCGGTCTTGCACAGCACTGTCTACGGGCAGCACTTGAGCAGCAGCCTCATCGACGACCGGCAGACTCAGCATGGCTGCATGCGCGGTGATAGATTGGCCATCAAGGGGAGTGGCTTGGAGCGATGCTGCCAACAAGTCACGGGATTCACCCAGCTCACTGGGGCTCAAGTGCAGGCGCAGCATGATCCAGCATTCAGCGCCCCAAGCCAGGTCGCTGAGTCGGTAGCTACCGTCCAGGTTTTGCTGTACCAAACCAAGCGGCTCGATGATGACACCGGGTGCGGGGATCAGTTTGAGGTCAAGCTTGCGCAAGCAAAGGGCTTGCAGAAGCTGGAACTCTTCATCAAAGCTGTCAAACAGGTCATCTGCCGTCTGGCCGTAATACTGCTGGCCGCCACCGGCGCGTGCCATGGCGATCATCAGGTCTTCATTGAAGCCGCGGCCAAGACCCACGGTGGTGGTGCTGACGCCACGCGCCAGCATGGCGATGCAATGTTTCTCGATCTCGGACATCTCGCATAAGCCATGATTTGCCTGGCCGTCTGAGAGCAAGATGACTCGTGAGATGGTTGATGCCATACCGCCTTCGAGTTGTTTGGCGCCCGCCTCCCAGCCGCCAAACAAATCAGTTGAGCCGCCACTCTGGATGTTTTCAACCAGGTGGCGCACCTGGGCTGGCGACTTCATGGGCGCAAGGGGGAGCAAGACATTAACCTTGTCGTCATAGACCACCACAGACAATTGATCGGCAGGAGTGAGGCAGTCGGCGATGTGAGTGACACAGCGCAGCGCTTCGGTCAGGGGTTCACCGTCCATGCTGCCCGAACGATCCACCACCAGGGCCAAACGTTTGGGGGTCACTGTGGCTTTCGTTTGAGCAGGTTGATCCGGGGCCTGAACGCGAACCAGAACATCGAGAACACCTCCCTGAGCGGAGATGGCTGATTTGTAGGGCGAGAACAAAATACTGGGCTGTGTCATAGGATCTCCTTTATCGGCGAGTGGAATCAAACAGAAGCGAGTGACCTCTGCATGACTGTCAGTGTGATCTCCCGTGCGTTCAGGCTGTGAGCCTGCCAGGCTGTGATTTGAACCAGTGGTTTGTGTAGTTTCTGGTGAAGAGCAGGCTCACGCTGTGACCCTGGACCAGGATAGGCTTGCCCAATGGACGGAGCACTTCAGTAAAGCTGATTTATTGATGAGTCATAGCCAAATTTATTGAATCCCAGGAGAAGATATTTGTTCGATCGTCGTCAATTCATTCAGACTTGCTTATCAGCACTGGCCGCAATTTCTTTGCCGCTTCCATCGCGAGCTCTGCCATTGATCGAGCCAGCGAGGCTTGCGGCTGAATCCTGCACTGAAGCATTACCTTCAACCACTGACGATGTATTCATCATTGAGCCAAAGATCAAGGTCATCGGAGTCGGTGGTGGGGGTGGCAACGCGGCCCGCCACATGATAGACAGCGGGATGCAGGGCGTTGAATTTATCTTCGCCAACACTGATATGGATGCATTGAGTGCTTGCGACTCACACAAAACCATTCAGCTTCACAGGAAAACCCTGAGCGCCAAGACCAAGCTTGACCGATGTCGTGAAACCGCTGAATTAGCGATCAACAACATACGTTCGGCCATTGAAGGCGCGGACATGCTCTTCATACTCGTCGGCATGGGGGGCGGTACGGGTACGCAAGCTGCACCCGTGATTGCACGCCTCGCCAAGGAAATGAATATCCAGTCAGTTGCAGTGGTCACCATGCCGTTCAGTTGGGAGGGAGTCCGGCGCATTAACGCTGCAAACATTGGCCTTGCTGAACTGCAAGCCAGTGTGGACACATTGATCGTTTTTCCAAACGACCAATTAACCGAAATGCTGGGCGATGACGTCACACAGGACGAAGCATTCAACTATGCCAATGAACTAATGAAAAACTCAGTTTGTAGCAGAAGTCAAACGACTTCAAAAAGGGGACTTCATCCAGCTTGCGTGGGATAAACCGCGGTGATCAAGAAACTCAGAGACCTCTTGATTACCTTGCCCGTTTTACCGATTCGGTTGGAGATCCGAAAATTTAATGTCCATCACAAGGTTAAATCCACCGGCTTCAGCCTTGCTGTTTCTTTGGGGCCTTTGAAAATCAACGCCAGTGTCCGAAGAACGGTTTCCAGCGCGGGGAGCGCAGCGGGTGGACTTCCAGTCCCCTGCGACCCGCGCGAACCCACCTACTTCAGTAGGTGGTTGTTCAGATATCCGAGGCCCCTGCGCTGGTCGAAGGCAACCCGTGCGAAATAAATATGGGGCGCAAAGGTCGAAGAGTGATCTGGGCAAGCGTGGCTAATTTTGAAATTCAGCCGGGACGCACTGCCGTCACATTTAGATGAATTGGCCTCCGATGGTGATGAATCACATCTAGTTGACATCCATTCCTCAGACGCACTTAGACAAACGCTGTTTGCCATCTCAGATGAACTTGTGTGGCCAAAGCGTAGATCGAAAAAAGACATCAGGGCGCATTAAGTCTGGTGACTATGTACGAAATTAAAGGAGTTCCCTCTTTGTATTCCGTCGCATTCAATGAGGTTCGACGGCCAACGTGAAGAGGATTTTTTAGGTAACTGGATATCTGGAAGAGATC
>CAJAFJ010000626.1 GCA_903938955.1 uncultured beta proteobacterium
ACGCCCCAAAAGGCCGAACCGACCCCAGCCACCACCACGCCACTCAAGGTGACCAGAAAGGTGATGAGGGCCGCCTCGCGGTGGCGCTCATCCATCAGGGCGGTGGACAAGGCCGTGCCGATGGTGCCCAACAAGGCCAGGCCGGCAATGGCGGCAATCAGCTCTTTGGGAAAGGCGGTGAGGATGCCCGTGATGGCGCTGCCAAAGAGCCCGATCAGCACGTAAATGACCCCGCACGACACGGCCGCGGTATAGCGTTTGTCGCGCTCAGGGTGCGCCTCCGGCCCCATGCAGATTGCCGCCGTGATGGCACTCAGGTTGAGCGCAAAGGCCCCGAACGGCGCCAGCACCAGGGTGGCCAAGCCGGTCAGGCTGATGATGTTTGAGATGGGGATGCCCGCGCCCTTGTCCGCCCCTTTGACACAGCCAAACCCCGCCGCCTGGATGACCGCCACGCCCGGCAAGTTTTGCGATGCCATCGTCACCACAAACAGGGGCAGCGCCAGACTGATGGCGGCACTGAGCGTGAAGCTGGGCACAACCAACACCGGTACTGCAAGTCCAAAACTAACGCCAGCCCCCGTGAAACCTTCGCGAGCAGCTACAAATAATATAGCAACCAACAAAGTCAGCGGCACCGCATAACGCGGCAGCAGCCGTTTACCCAATAAGTAAGTGACCAGCATGACCAGCACCAGCGGCAGATTGGTTTGCGCCGCCGTAAACGCCTGCATGCCAAAGCGTGCCAGCACCCCAGCGAGCAAGCCCGAGGCAATCGCCAACGGCAGGCGGTGCATGACGCGCTCGAACCAGCCGGTCACGCCACATAAGGTGATGAGCGCGGCGCAGAGCATGAAGGCGCCGACCGCCTCGTTCATCGAAAAACCACCTGCCAACCCGGCGGTGGCCAGCACGGCCGCGCCAGGCGTGCTCCAGGCCACCATGACCGGCTTGCGCAACAGCAGCGACGGCACCAGCGTGCACAAGCCCATGCCGAGGCCCAAGGCCCACATCCATGAAGTAATTTGATCCGGCGTGGCCTTGAATGCCAAGGCGGCCTGGAACACGATGGCCACCGAACTGGTGAAGCCCACCAGCACGGCGACAAAACCGGCCGTGAACGCGGAGGGACTCAGGTCTTTGAAAAAACGCATGGACTCGGGGCCTCTGATCCGTGGCGAGGCCGTTTTTCGACGCGCCCTTCCAACGGCTAAATTTCGATTTTGGAGCCCAACTCCACCACCGAGTTATTGGGTAATTTCAGGAATGCCGCCGCACCGCTGGCGTTGTGATGCATTTGCGCAAACAGTTTTTCGCGCCAATGGGCCATGCCGCTGCCGATGGTGGGCACCACGATGTCGCGCGATAAAAAGTAGCTGGTGGTCATGCTGTTCAACTCACAGCCGCGGCCCTTGATATGTTGCAGGGCCTTGGGCAGGTCGGGGTCGTTCTTGAATCCGTAATTCACCGTCACCTGCCAGCAATCGTGGCCCAGGGGTTCAAATTCAAGACGTTTGTCCATGCCGATCCACGGCACCTCATGGTTACGCACCGTGACAAATAAGTTGTTGGCATGCAGCACCTTGTTGTGTTTGAGGTTGTGCAAAAGGGCATTGGGCACCGTGCCCGGCTCGGCCGACAAAAACACGGCCGTGCCCTCCACGCGCGCCGGGGGGCTGATAAACACTGCCTCCAGGAAGCTCGGCAGGTCAATCGCATCGGTGCGCAGTTTTTCGGTCATCAGGCGTCGACCGTCTTTCCAGGTCAGCATGAGCGTGAAAATGGCGCCACCGATGAGCAACGGGAACCAGCCACCGTCCAGCAGTTTCATGAGGTTGGACGCCCAAAACGCAAAGTCGACCACAAAGAAGAAACCGGTGGCCCCGATGCACAGCGCCAGCGGGTAGTTCCAGCTGTAGCGGATCACGTAAAAGGTCAGGATGGTGGTGATCAGCATGTCGGTACAGACCGCAATGCCGTAGGCGGCGGCCAGATTGCTGGACGACTTGAACAGCACCACCGCCAGCACAATCAGCACGAACAGGCCCCAGTTGACAAACGGCAGGTAGATCTGCCCGGTGTCCTTCACGCTGGTGTGCAGCACCTGCAGACGCGGCAGGTAGCCCAGTTGGATGACCTGTTTGGTGACCGAGAAGGCACCGGTGATCAGCGCCTGCGAGGCAATCACCGTGGCCATGGTCGCCAGGCCCACCAGCGGCACCAGCGCCCAGTCTGGCGCCATCATGAAGAAGGGGTTTTTGACGGCCGCCGGGTTGCTCAGCAACAAGGCACCCTGGCCAAAGTAATTCAGGGTGAGACAGGGCATGACCACAGAAAACCAGGCCAGCCGGATCGGCTTCTTGCCGAAATGCCCCATGTCAGCGTACAGCGCTTCGCCACCGGTCACGCACAGCACCACGGCGCCCAGAATGATGAAGGTGGTGCCGGGGTTGTTCCACATGAAGCCCAACGCGTAATGCGGGCTGATGGCCCACAAAATTTCAGGGTGGGTCAGGATTTGCGACACGCCCAGCAAGGCAATGCAGGCAAACCACACCAGCGTGATGGGGCCAAAGAACTTGCCGATGCCACTCGTGCCATGTTTTTGCACCACAAACAGGCCAAACAGAATGACCAGCGTGAGCGGTATCACGTATTTCTTGAAGCCAGGCGAGATCACCTCCATGCCCTCGACCGCCGACAGCACCGAGATGGCCGGGGTAATGACGCCATCGCCATAAAACAGACAGGTGCCAAAAACACCGACAAACA
>CAJAFJ010000627.1 GCA_903938955.1 uncultured beta proteobacterium
TGGATTCCGACCCGTTCACCACCTTCGTGTCGATCAACGACAAGGGTCAAGTGGTTACCGGTAAGGTCAAAACAGTGGACGCCAAAGGCGCTGAGATCGACCTCGGTGAAGACGTCATCGGCTACCTGCGCGCTTCTGAAATCAGCCGCGACCGCGTCGAAGATGCCCGCAACGTGCTCAAAGAAGGCGACGAAGTCACGGCCGTGGTCGTCAATGTGGATCGCAAGACCCGCAACATCCAGTTGTCCATCAAGGCCAAAGATGCTGCTGATCAAAACGAAGCCATGTCGACTCTGAGCCAGCAATCGGCTCGTGAAAACGCCGGTACGACCAGCCTGGGTGCTTTGTTGCGCGCCAAGCTTGACAACAACTAAGACGATTCCAACTCGGAACTGATCTAACAGGCGGCACAGACTTCAGGTTTGTGCCGCCTGATTTTTTGTGCCGCCCTATTTGGACTTTTTATGACTCGCTCTGACCTTGTTGAAGAACTGGCCGCCCGCTTTAGCCAGCTCACCCACCGCGATGCCGAATTTGCGGTCAAGGCCATCCTGGATGCCATGAGCGATGCCATGGTGCGTGGCCACCGCATTGAAATCAGAGGTTTTGGGAGCTTCTCCATCAACCACAGACCTCCGCGCATGGGACGAAATCCGCGCAGCGGAGAAAGTGTCGCCATTCCCGAGAAACGCGTGCCCCACTTCAAGCCCGGCAAAGCCCTGCGTGAAGCCGTGGACCTGCGCACCTCCGAATTGCAAACCCCGACCTCGTCCTGAGTCGAAGCGGTTTGGCTGGCGCCGGGCTTCACAACGTTAGAATATTTTGAGTCACTGGGGAAATCGATGAAACACTTCATGTGGCTGCTTAAGTGGGTACTTAAGGCAGCCATTTTTTTTACCCTGTTTGCCTTCGCGCTGAACAACCAGCAAGACGCCACCGTGCACTTCTTCTTTGGCACGCAGTGGCGCGCGCCCTTGGTATTGATCGTCCTCAGCACCTTCGCCGTGGGCGTGGCCGTGGGCGTGCTCGGCATGGTGCCACGCTGGTGGAAACAGCGCACAGCCGCCTCACAAGCAACGCAGACCACGTTGGCCGCTGCCGAAGCACAAAAACTGCAAACCATCCCCCAAGCAGCACCGCATGGACTTTGATCTGAGCTGGATTTTGTTGGGTCTGCCGCTGGCGTTTGTCCTGGGCTGGATCGCGTCGCGGCTTGACCTTCGCCAATTGCGCATTGAAAACCACCAAGCACCAAAAGCCTATTTCAAAGGCTTGAATTTTTTACTCAACGAGCAGCAAGACCAGGCGATTGATGCCTTCATTGAAGCCGTGCAGCGCGACCCGGACACCTCGGAACTGCACTTTGCACTGGGCAACCTGTTTCGTAGGCGTGGCGAGTATGAACGTGCCGTGCGCGTGCACGACCACCTGTTGTCACGCGGTGACCTGAGCCTGGCCGACCGGCAGCGTGCACAGCACGCCCTGGCGCTGGACTACCTCAAGGCTGGCCTGCTCGATCGGGCCGAAGCGGCGCTACTCAAACTGGAAGGCACACCCTTTGAGGCCCAGGCCCGGCTGGCCCTGCTGGCCAACTATGAACGCAGCCGGGACTGGCCCCAAGCCGCGCAGATCGCCCAAAAACTGGCGCAATCCAATCAAGGCAGCTTTAATGATCGGCTCGCACACTACCTGTGTGAGCAGGCCGCGGCCTGTGTGCTCGCCAAGCAAACCGCTGAAGCCGAGTTGCTGCTGGCACAAGCGATTGCCACCGCTCCCGAAGCCCCCCGGCCCCGCCTCGACCTGGCCCGACTGCTGAACAACCAGGACCGACCCGACGCCGCTTACACCACGCTACTGACATCGCTTGCGGCCTCGCCCGCGGCCGTCCCGCTGATGGCGGGGCCGCTGGCCGAGTTCGCCCTGGCCAGCGGACGGGCGACTGAAGCCCTGGCCTTGCTGAAAGACAATTACGAGCAATCGCCCTCACTGGACGTGCTGGATGCCATCGTGGCCCTTGAAGCCACCGCCACCGGCCCCCTGCCCACGGCGCGCGACTGGTATGTGCGGCACCTGGAACGGGAGCCCTCGCTGGTCGCTGCCGCCAAATGGATTGCCGGTGAGAAACTCGAACACGAACAATTTCACCCGCAAGTGCAAAGAGCGTTGGACCATGCCGTCAAACCCCTGACGCGCTACCGCTGCGCCGCCTGCGGCTTTGAAGCCAAACAACACTTCTGGCAATGCCCCGGCTGCCAGGCCTGGGACAGCTACCCGGCGCGCCGGGTTGAAGAGCTCTGATGGACCCCCGAATTGACATGACCATTTCCAAAGAACAACTAGCCCAGGCCCGCGTGCTGGTGGTGGGTGACGTGATGCTGGACCGCTACTGGTACGGCGCGGTGGACCGCATCAGCCCGGAAGCGCCCGTGCCCATTGTGCGCATTACGCGCGAAGAAGAACGCAATGGCGGTGCCGCCAACGTTGCCTACAACGTAGTCACGCTGGGCGCGCAAGCCTCGCTGCTCACAGTGGTGGGGGACGATGAAGCCAGCCACAAACTTGAAGCGCTGGTCGCGGGCACCGGCATTCGCACTCACTTTGGCCGCGATGCCGACCTTAAAACCACCGTCAAACTCCGGGTCATCGGCCGCCAGCAACAACTGATTCGGCTGGATTTTGAGAACACCCCAAAGACGGAACTACTGGCCTCGCAGACCGAGACGTTTGTCCAATTGCTGCCCGAGCACGATGCGGTGCTTTTTTCAGATTACGGCAAAGGCGGTCTGGCCCATGTCAGCGACATGATTCAACGTGCCCGCGCAGCAGGCAAACCGATTCTGATTGACCCCAAAGGCACAGACTATTCGCGCTACCAGCATGCCACCGTCATCACCCCCAATCGCGCGGAATTGCAGCAGGTCATTGGCATCTGGCAGGATGACGCGGAGCTTCAGACCAAATGTCAGAACCTGCGCCAGCAACTGAAGCTGGACGCCCTGTTGCTGACACGCAGCGAAGAAGGCATGACGCTGTTCGATGCACAAGGGCAACTGCACGTCAGCGCGCAGGCCCGCGAGGTGTTTGATGTCACCGGCGCCGGCGACACGGTGATTGCCACGATGGCCGCCCTGGTGGCGGCCGGCATGAGCCTGCGTGACGCCCTGCCCTTGTCCAACCGGGCCGGTGGCCTGGTCGTGGGTAAATTTGGCACCGCCACTGTTTCTTATGAGGAGTTGTTTGCATGACTCGAATCGTTGTGACCGGCGCGGCTGGTTTTATTGGCAGTAACCTGATCAAAGGGCTGAACGCCCGCGGCTTGGATGACATCATCGCCGTGGATGACATGACCCAAGGCGACAAATTTCGCAACCTGGCACATCTGAAAATCGCCGATTACATCGATGCCAGCGTGTTCTACGACGAATTCGCGCAGGGCTCCTACGGCCAGATCGAGGCCATTTTCCATGAGGGTGCGTGCAGCGACACCATGGAAAGCAACGGCAAGTACATGATGGAGAACAACTACACCACCTCGGTGAACTTGTTTCAGGCTTGCCAAAAACGCGGCGCCCGCCTGTTGTACGCCTCCAGCGCAGCCACTTACGGCGGCTCGGATACGTTCCGCGAAGACCCGGCTTTCGAGCACCCGCTCAACGTGTACGGCTACTCCAAACTGCTGTTTGACCAACGCATGCGCCGTGAATGTGGCGTGGATTTTCAGCGCTCGGTCATCGGTAAAACGGGCCAAGTGGTAGGTTTTCGATACTTCAATGTGTATGGCCCCCAGGAGCAGCACAAGGGCCGCATGGCCAGCGCAGCGTTTCATCAGTTCAATCAATTCCAGGCCGAAGGCAAAGTCAAACTTTTTGGCGAATACGGCGGCTATGCGCCCGGCTCGCATATGCGCGATTTCGTTTTCATCGACGACGTGGTGGCGGTTAACCTCTGGTTTTTTGACCACCCTGGCATCTCCGGCATTTTCAACCTCGGCACCGGCCTGGCACAACCGTTCAATGACGTAGCCAGCAGCGTGGTGAACGCCATGCGCCAGCTCAAGGGCGAGTCCGCCCTCTCGCTGGAGGCCATGGCACAGGCTGGGTTGATTGAATACATCCCGTTTCCGGACGCCCTGCGTGGCAAATACCAGTGCTACACCCAAGCCGACTTGAGCGCCTTGCGTGCCACGGGCTGCGACCACCGTTTTGCAGATGTGCAAACGGGTGTGAGCCAGTACGTTCAGTGGATGAGCCGCCAAACCTGAAGCCTTTATTTTCACGGTGACACAGATTTACAAAACGACGTCAACGGCCACTTCATTGATGGCGTTATGAAACAGGCCGCATCGACGTGATGCGGTGGTTTCTTTTTTGTTTACTTTTTGGAGTTCACCCATGTTGAAAAAAATTCTAGCCCTCGTGGCCATGATGTACGCCGCCGTTTGTTTTGCCGCTGTTGACGTCAACAAAGCGGGCGCAGCCGAGTTGGACAGCATCAAAGGCATTGGTCCGGGCATGTCCACCAAAATCATGGACGAGCGCAAAAAAGGCAATTTCAAAGACTGGAATGATTTCATCGAGCGCGTCAAAGGTGTGGGCGAAGGCAATGCGGCCAAGTTCTCCACCGAAGGTTTGACCGTGAACGGCATGACCTTCAAGGGCGTAGCAGCAGCCCCGGCTGCGGCCAAGAAAGATGAAAAACCCGCCGCTAAAGCGGAAGCCAAACCCGTCGCCGCGGTAGCCCCTGCCGCAGCAGCCTCCGCGACCAAAGAAGCCAAACTGGACCCCAAGGCCGAAGCCAAAGCCAAAAAGGAAGCTGACAAAAAAGCCAAGGCTGAAGAGAAAATGAAAAAAGCTGAAGAAGCTAAAGCCAAGAAAGAGGCGGGCAAAGCCGACGCAGCCAAACCAGCGGCCAGCGCTGCCAAGAAGTAAATTAAGGCCCCCCTAAACAAACCCGCGTGATGCGGGTTTTTTTATGCCCGGAAGCCAGTGCCATACACCGACCCGCCCACCTGAAGCAAGGCAACGCACCTATCCCCAACCGCGACGCCTTTATGATGACGACATCATGATGTCTGTCTTTGCCATTTGTATCGGCGCCAGCCTTGGCGCACTATCCCGCTGGGGCTTGGGCCTGTGGTTGAACCCGGGCGCGGCCCTGCCTTTGGGCACGCTGACGGCCAACCTGATGGGCGGCTACCTCATCGGCATTTGTGTAGCGGTGTTTCAGGCCCTGCCCAACCTGGACCCGGTTTGGCGTCTGGCGCTGGTCACGGGTTTTCTGGGGGCGCTCACCACGTTCTCAAGCTTCTCGGCGGAAGTGGTTGGCATGCTGGGGCAGCAGCGTTACGCCCTCGCCTTCGGCACCGCCGGGCTGCACCTGTTCGGCTCACTACTGCTGACCGTGGCGGGCATTCAAACCGCAACCTATTTCATCGTTTCACACACACGATAAATAGCGTCGGGTGGTCGATCACTATCGGGATTTAGCCACCGCCGCGTTGCATGTACAAGTCAAAGCGTTTCATGAAAGCATAGCGCTGGGCGTCGTCCAGCCCGGCAAAGCGGAAGCTCACCAGCAAGCGGGGAATAGACATGAGCGCAACCACGCGTGGCTCAGCCACTTGCCAAGTCAGGCCCAGCGCACCATCGCCGATGCGCACCCCGGCGGAATGGGCGTGCAGTTTCCAAAAATTGTCGCCAATGGCGTTGGGCAGCCAGCCCAGCCATTCGGTCTCGGTGCACCCCATCTCGCGCTCAAAGCGTTCGGCGTAAAAAGACTGCATGCTGACTGTTATTCCGTTTTCAGATCAATAGGAGATTAGGCGCGAAGCCGCAGACAGTGCTTTAGCACGGCAAGACGAAGCAACAACATATCGTATTGATCTGGAAATGGAATTAGCCACCGGCAATCGGCGGCCAGATGGCCAGCACATCGCCCTCGACCAGCGTCTGGGTCAGGCGCTTATCTGGCTCGATGTATTTGCCGTTGAGCAGCACCAGATGCACCAGCTTGGGCGGTAGGCCATAGGGTTCGATGATCTGCAGGATGGTGGCATCTGGCGCAACATCGAGTTCCAGCACATTGCTGTAGCGCGCCTCGACCGGCAAATAATCGGTCAGCGAGGCAAACAGCTTAAAGGTAATTTTCATCGTCAAAAACCCTTAGCGACGGCGCTCATCCTGCGCGCCTGACCAGGCATTTTGGGCCTGGGCGCTGGCGAGATAGGCTTCCATCAGCTTGGTCGGGTCGTTTTTCAGGATGTCTTTCCACTCGCCCAATTTAACCTGACCTTCGACCAGTCCACGCATCACGCCAACGTGCTCAGTCCAGCCCACAGAATTGCAGCCCACCAGCACATCGCCCTTGAATTGCAGGCTCAGGTGACGGCCAGCGTCGACGTCGGTCAACTCCACATGCTCGCCGCCGGGGTGGCCTTGCCAGTCACCAAAGCTGGTGGAGATCAAGCCCAATGTGTCAAGCACGTTGATTTGCGTGACGCCTTTGAGCTCGGATTGGGGCAACGCGCCGCGAGAAAACGCCACCATGTTGATGGCGGCGACGCGAGCCTGTTCGGCCGCGTTGGGCTGAATCGCGCTGACGATCATTTTTCCGGACACTTTGTCAAACGCTTCGCAACAATCGCCCGCCGCATAGATGCCGGGCACATTGGTTTGCAGGTGTTCATCGGTCAACACGCCCAGCAGACAGGTGATGCCGGAGTTTTCCAGATAGCCGATGGCGGGACGCACCCCGGCGGCACTGATGACCAGATCGGCCTCCACGGTTTGCCCATTCGACAGCTTGACCTGTAGCGGCGCACCGGGCGTGATGGATTCCACCTTGGTGCCGGTAAACA
>CAJAFJ010000628.1 GCA_903938955.1 uncultured beta proteobacterium
GCCCTGGCCGCACAGGGTGCGCAAGTCATTGATCTGGAAGGACTGGCCAACCACCGCAGTTCGGTCCTGGGCGCCATTCCTGGCCTGGTACAGCCGACACAAAAACGCTATGACACGCTGGTTTGGGATACCCTGCGACAACTGGACCCGACGCAACTGGTGTTTATTGAGAGTGAAAGCAAAAAAGTGGGCAATGTCTGCGTGCCGGACTCACTGATCGAGGCCATGCGCCGCAGTGTGTGCCTGAATCTGGTGTTGCCGGATGCCGAGCGCGTGTCACTGCTGATGGAGGATTACGACTTTTTTGTCCGCGATGCAAATCATTTTTGCAATCGTCTGCAGGTGCTGGCCGAGTTCAAAGGCAAGGCCGTGGTCGATGGCTGGGTGGCGTCGGTTCGAGCCGGGAACATTGAACCCGTGGTGCAGGAGTTGCTCACCTTGCACTACGATCCGGTCTATCTGCAGTCCATGCGGCGCAATTTCGGTCAGTTTGAAGGCGCAAAAATAATAGCCCCCGACGACCACTCAGCGGGGGCTATGACTCGACTGGCTGAACAAATGCTCGAATCAGCCAACAGCGCAAGCGCTGCGTAAAACGGTCAGACCTGCGGTGCTTCGGCACCCGGCTCGGTTGACTCCGGCGACTCTGTGGCTTCGCCGTCGTCAGGCGAACCGTCCTCAACACCCTCGCCCACTTTACGCTCGGCTTTGTGCTTAAGCTTGTCTTCTTTTTTCTTCTTCTTCGCCAGTTCTTTCTGACGCTTTTCGTATCCGTAATTCGGTGTTGCCAAGGTATGCTTTCAATGAGTTAAGAGTCACTTTACCATTACAAGGCCAGTGCATGACGAGCCAGATGCAATTTTAGTTGCATCAGGTCACCGCAGCCACTTTAGGTGTGCCGACCTCCAGCCAGCGCACAGAACCGCGGTAAGCATGCCAACTGGCATGCCCCAACAAAGGTCCCACCAGCAACAGCCCGGCGCCCCAAGGCAGCAGCGCCAAAAATACGAAGCCCGTGAGCAACATGCCCCACAGCAACATAACCGCCACGTTGTTAAAAACCACTTCCAGGCTGGTAATAGCGGCTGAGATGGCATCGGTGTCGCGGTCCAGAATCATGGGAATCGAAACCACAGACACCGCAAATACCAGCGCGGCAAACACCCCGCCAACCACAACATAAACGGCCAGGAATTCCCAGTTCTCAGGATTGAAAATAGCCTGAATGACACCGGTGGTTGACGGCATGCCGGTATTGAAAAATACCGCAAAAACCACCAGCGAAGCGCGCCCCCAGAGCAATTCAAGAACAATCAACACCAACACCAGCATGCCCATGCTGCGCAGATGCGGCTTCCAGCAAGCCAAGGACCCCGCTAAGTCAGGCGCCAATCCCAACTCACGCCGGCGACTCGTCTCATACAAACCAAGAGCCAAAAATGGCCCCACCAGCAGACAACCCGAAGCAATCGACATGGCGTACTCAGGCTTGTTCCGAAACACAGTGCCCAAAACCAGAGACATGACCCAGAAGCAGGTGCCATAGAAAAGACTGACGCCACGCGCCGCCATCAAGTCACGCCAGCCACGCATCAACCAGTGAAACGGCGCACTGAAAGGCAGGTTAATGATGTCTTTGGGCGGGGTTTCCGAGGGCGGCGGGAAGTACGGTGGCGCTGTAACTTCGCTCTCGCTTAAGACTTCTGGCCGACCGGTATGCGCGGATGTCGATTCGTGAGATGGGTTCATGGCAGCCAGACTATCAAAGTCCGGATGCCATGGCTATTCACGTAAACACTGACTTACATCAAAGAGACTTCCAAGGCCTGGATTAAATCGTTTTGCAAATCCGACAAGGCTTCCAGCCCGACGGAAAAACGAACCAGGCAACCGGTCTTGAGGTGCGCAGGCCGGGTGCTGCGCATGCTGGCCAAGTGATAAGGCATGACCAGGCTCATCGGCCCGCCCCAACTATACCCAACACGAAACAGCTTGAGCGCATCACAGAATGAATCAATCTGCTGCTGACTGTAACGCGGGTGAAAAATGACACTGAACAAACCCGCAGCACTACCTACACCCTGCTTGCATACCTCGCGCCAATGCCGATGCCCCGGCGAGTCAGCCAGCGCAGGATGCAAGACCTGTACTAACTCATTGCGCGTTTGACACCAATGCGCTAACTCACGAGTCGTTTCATCGTGAGCCCGGTAGCGCAAGGCCATGCTCGGGAGAGAGCGCAACACCGCCTCGGCATCATTTGCAGCCACACCAAAGCCCAAGCGCATATGGGTCAGTTTGAGTTTCATGTGCAGCGCCGGGTCGCGGGTGATCACACTGCCCATCAACACATCACCACCGCCACTGGGGTACTTGGTCAAGGCATGCACCGAGATGTCGACACTCAGTGCCGGGCTCGCTCCCGGGACTAAATCAAAGGGCGCAAAGGCCAGCCCGGCACCCCAAGTGTTGTCCAGTGCCGTCAATACGCCCTGCGTTTTGCAGATACGCACCAACTCGCACAGGTCGGGAAACTCCAGCGTCACGGAGCCGGCCGCCTCCAGCCACACCAGCCGGGTTTTAGCGCTGATTCTGGCAGCCAAGTCTTGCGGGTTCATCGGGTCGTAAAACTGGTGCGTGATGCCCCAGGCTTTTAACTCCCCTTCTGCCAGTGCCTTGTTGGGGCCGTAGGCATTGTCCGGAATAAGTACTTCGTCGCCCGTGCGCAGCAGCGACAAAGCAACATTGGCGATAGCCGCCAAGCCGCTGGGCACCAGCACACATTGCAAGCCGCCTTCAAGAGTACACAGGCGCTCTTCCAGTGTGTAGGTGGTCGGGGTGCCGTGCAAACCGTAGGTGTAGGCCGTTTTGTCTTTCCAGTCAAAATGGCGCATGGCGGCCACGCTGGGAAATATAACGGTGGAGGCCTTGAACACACCGGGTTGCGGTGCGACAAAACCTTCAGGCGGCTGATATGGGTGGTGAATCAGGGTGGTGGTGATATCTGCCATACCAACAAGCCGGTGATCAAACGCTCCACTTTTGAATCAATTGCTCGGGACGCAAGGCGTCATAACCTTCAAATGGCTGATGAATCCAGGGGTTGGTCGGCAAATACTCCACAGAATAGTCAGGCGTAAACATAGACAAGGCCTTGGTCCAAATCACGGCGCTGCGCAGTTCAGTGATCGGCGCGTAATTGTTTTTGAGTTGCTCAATCACGGCGTTAAGGGTTTTGCCTGAATCTGCCAAGTCGTCCACCAGCAGCACCTTGCCGGCAATCTCGCCTTTGGGGGTGGTGATGAAGCGCGCAATGTCAAGATTGCCCTGCACGGTGCCGGCATCCGAGCGGTAAGAACTGGTTGACATGATGGCCAAGGGCTTGTCGAACACGCGTGACAGAATGTCGCCGGGGCGTAAACCACCGCGTGCCAGACACAAAATGGTGTCAAATTGCCACTCTGACTGGTGAATCTTGATCGCCAGTTTTTCGATCAGGTTGTGGTACTCGTCATAGCTCACGTACAGGTGTTTGCCGTCTTCCGTCAACATGGATGTGCTCCTGAATTAATAACTAAAGCCTGTAGCAGTGCTGCTACAGGCTTGTTTCATTGAAATTTACGACGACCTGAACGATCAATCAGCCAGGTAGGGGTGGCGCACCATGATAGTGTGATCACGATCAGGGCTGGTCGATACCACGTGAATCGGCACGCCGGTCACCTGCTCAATGCGCTGCAAATACAGGCGCGCAGCGGTGGGGAGTTTGTCGTACTGGGTCACGCCCACGGTGCTGTCTGACCAGCCTTCCATGGTTTCATAGACCGGCTTGCAACGCTCGATGTCATCGGCGCCCATGGGCAGAATGTCGATCAATTCACCGTCAAGCTCATAACCGGTGCAGAGCAACAGTTCTTTGAGGCCATCAAGCACATCCAGCTTGGTAATGCACAAACCCGTCAAGCCATTGACTTGCGCCGAACGCTTGAGCAGCGCGGCATCAAACCAGCCACAACGACGGCTGCGACCGGTGGTCACGCCTTTTTCTGCACCGATGGTGCTCATGTGGTAGCCCGGTGTCCCCGGCACTTCCCAATCGAGTTCGGTGGGGAATGGTCCACCACCCACACGTGTGCAATAGGCTTTGGTAATGCCCAAAATGTAGTGCAACATGCCCGGGCCAACGCCCGAACCCGCCGCCGCATTACCGGCCACACAGTTACTGGACGTTACAAACGGGTAAGTGCCATGATCGACGTCGAGCAAGGTGCCTTGAGCGCCTTCAAACAACAAATTGGCACCTTTGAGGTGGGCATCATTGAGCTCACGCGAGACGTCAGCCATCATTGGCTTGAGCAACTCGGCATGGCGCATGGCTTCATCGTAAACGGCTTGAAACTGAACTTGTCCATCCGCCATGTAAGGCGCCAGGGTCGGTCCAAAATCGAAGGCCGCCGAGCCGAGGTAAGTGGTCAGCACATGGTTGTGCAGATCCAGCAACTCATGCAACTTGCGGGCAAAACGCTCGGGGTACTTCAAGTCTTGCACGCGCAGCGCGCGGCGTGCGATTTTGTCTTCATAGGCGGGGCCGATGCCGCGCCCGGTGGTGCCGATTTTCGCGTTACCGTCTTTTTCACGGGCGGCTTCACGCGCCACATCCAGCGCCGCGTGAAACGGCAAGATCAGGGGGCAAGCTTCGCTGATGCGCAGACGCGAACGCAGCTCAACACCGACCTTTTCAAGTCCTTCAATTTCCTCGAACAACTTGGCCGCTGAAAGCACCACGCCATTGCCGATGTAGCACTTGACGCCGGGGCGCATGATGCCGCTAGGGATCAAATGCAGTGCCGTCTTGACACCATTGATCACCAAGGTATGGCCGGCGTTATGGCCGCCTTGAAAACGAACAACGCCTTGCGCACTCTCGGTCAGCCAGTCGACCAGCTTACCCTTGCCCTCATCACCCCACTGGGTGCCCACGACAACGACGTTACGACCTTTGGTTGCATTCATGTAGATATTTCTCAAACAGATTTCACGACCCACTGCCCCGCGACCTGGATTAGATCGCGATCGCAATGGAACTCATCGACTTCACTCTCGTGGCCCGGCATGACGCAGACCACTGTTTCACCTTGAGCGCGCAAAGACGCGATGGCCGCGCGCAAATCGGCCGTCTCACGCCAGGGTGCCTTGATGGCCGCACGCAAGGGACGTGCGGGCAACACACCCACCAGCGCTTTGACATCCAGACTAAAACCCGCTGCTGGACGGTTACGCCCAAACACGGCGCCGACCTGGTCATAGCGACCGCCCCGCACCAACGCATCAGTGGCACCCGGGGCATAAATCGAAAAACGGGTTCCGGTGTAATACGAATAGCCCCGCAGATCAGCGAGGTCAAAAGTGACATTGGCACCGTCCAGATGGCTGGCCAACCACTTCAAACTGGAAAGCGCCTCACTCACCGCCACCGAAGGCATGAGGGCCTTTTCGGCTTCAGCCAATACCTGGCTATCACCGTAAAGTTGAACCAATGCCAGGAGACTCTGACGCACAGCAGGCTCAAAATTTTTGGTCAACAGGGACAGCTCGCTACTGTCTTTGGCAGCCAGTGCCAAGTGGATTTGCGACAACAAATCGCCTTTGAGCGACTCGCCTTCCAGCAAGGCTTTGATAATGCGAGCATCTGCCATATCCACACTCGGTGACGTCACTTTGGCAGCTTTGAGCACATCAAGCGCCAGAAGCAGCGTCTCCAGATCAGCCTCCAGTCCGGCATGACCGTAGATCTCGGCGCCAAACTGCAAAGGCTCGCGCGAGGCGTGCGGCCCAGCGGGGCGGGTGTGCAACACCGGACCGCAGTAACACAGCCGGGTAACGCCCTGCCGATTCAACAGGTGGGCGTCAATGCGGGCGACCTGCGGCGTGCTGTCCGCCCGCAAACCCATCATGCGACCGGAAAGTTGATCTACCAGTTTGAATGTTTGAAGATCGAGCGCTTCACCAGCGCCTGTGAGCAGCGATTCAAGATGCTCCAAGAGCGGCGGCATGACCAACTCGTAGCCATAGCAGCGCGCCATATCGAGCAGAACTCGACGAAGTTCTTCGATGTGGCGAGCCTCGGAAGGCAAGACGTCGGCAATATGATCCGGCAGTACCCAAGCAGACATGTGATTATGGGGAGCTGTTAAATAGGAGATTTTACCGGGCTTAACTGCCGGAATTCATCACAACAGCGACCAAATCAATAACGCACCGGCAAGAATGCTACACATTCCAAAGAAACGGAGCTGTCCATCACTGAGTTGCAGTATCTGCTGGAACATCTGGCGCCAGCCTTGGGGCGATAAAAAAGGAAAAAGGCCCTCGATCACTAGAACGAGGGCCATTGCCAGCCAGAAGGTATCACTACCCAAAATAATTTATTTTTTAGCTGGCGTTACCGCCGAGTTACCACGGAAGACCTTGAAAAACTCTGACGATGAAGGATCAACCACCATCACATCACTCTTTTTGCTGAAGCTTGCTTTATAAGCATCCAGGCTGCGGTAGAACTGGGCAAATTGCGGATCACGGCCAAAAGCTTCGGAATATACACGGGCAGCCTCTGCATCGCCCTCGCCTTTGATCTTCTGTGCATCGCGGTAGGCGTTGGCCACGGTAACCTCGCGTTGGCGATCAGCATCAGCCCGGATTTTTTCACCTTCAGCCGCACCGGTAGAGCGCAATTCATTGGCGACACGCTTGCGCTCGGCCTCCATGCGACGGTAAACCGATTCGGTAATGGCATCCACATAATCCGCACGGGTGATCCGGACATCCACCACATCCACACC
>CAJAFJ010000629.1 GCA_903938955.1 uncultured beta proteobacterium
TACGCCTTCAACAAGCAGCCCAACATCGCCTACTGGAACCTGTTTTGCCTGGCGCAGGCCTTGTTGCCACTGATTGAAGACCAGGAACTGGCGATGGCGGCGCTGGCGTCCTACAAAACCGTTTTCCCGACCCGGTTTGAAGCGCTGATGGGCGCCAAACTCGGGCTGGCCGATAGTCAGGCGAGCGGCATGACTGGCGATGACCGGGCACTGATGGAAGACATACTGAAACTACTGGCGCAGGGCCGGGTCGACTACACCATTTTCTGGCGCCGCCTGAGCCATGCCGCTGCCGGGACGAACCCCGAGGCCGTGCGTGACCTGTTTCTGGACCGGGCGGCGTTTGATGCCTGGTGGCTGCGTTATTCAGCGCGGCTCACGACCGTGGCACCTAGGGCTGCGTCCGAGCTGATGCTGAAATCCAACCCCAAATACGTGCTGCGCAACCATTTGGGCGAACAAGCCATTCAGGCGGCGAAACTAAAAGACTTTTCGCAAGTCGATACGTTGCTCACTGTGCTTGAATCACCATTTGATGAACACCCCGGTTGCGACGCATTGGCCGACTTCCCCCCTGATTGGGCCAGCAGCATTGCAATCAGCTGCAGCTCCTAATACTCACTATTTTTATGACTTACAAAATTCAAAAAACCGATGCCGAATGGCAAGCCTTGCTGGAAGCCAAAGGTGCCGAACCTCTGGCGTTTGAGGTAACGCGCCACGAAGCCACCGAACGCGCCTACACCGGCAAACTCGAAGGCGTTGACACGGCGGGCATTTACAAATGCATTTGCTGCGATAAACCGCTGTTTGACTCGGACGCCAAGTTCGATTCCGGTTGCGGCTGGCCGAGCTATTTTCAGCCAATTGATGACGCAGCAGTAGCCACCAAGGTGGACGGCAAGTTGTGGGCCAAGCGCACCGAAGTGCATTGCGCCGACTGCGGCGCGCACCTGGGCCATGTGTTTGCCGACGGCCCGGCGCCTACCGGGCTGCGCTACTGCATGAACTCGGCCTCGTTAAACTTCACCCCCATCTGAAAATACTGATCGATTTCGTCCCCATCCTGCTGTTTTTCGGTGCTTACAAGGCCTACGACATTTACGTAGGCACCGGCGTTTTGATGGCCGCTACCGTCTTGCAGATGGTGCTGATTTACATGATCGACCGCAAGCTGACGATGATGCACAAAATCACGTTGGCGCTGGTGTTGGTGTTTGGTGCCCTGACGCTGACCTTGCACGATGACCGCTTCATCAAATGGAAACCCACGGTACTGTACGCGGCCATGGCAATCGGACTGGCACTGGCGGTCTGGGTCTACAAAAAGAACTTTTTGAAACTGATGCTGGGCAGCCAGATGGAGTTGCCTGACCCGGTCTGGATGCGGCTCAATATGATCTGGGTTGGCTACAGTGCCTTCATGTCGCTCGTCAACGGCTACGTGGCGGCCTACTACAGCACCGAAGCCTGGGTCAATTTCAAGATCTGGGGCTATGCCTTTCCGCTGGTGTTCATCA
>CAJAFJ010000630.1 GCA_903938955.1 uncultured beta proteobacterium
TACCTTCATGCTGGAGCAAACGCGGGAGGCTGTGCCATGATTGTTGAGATCAGCAGTGGCAAAGGGGGCTTCAAACTCTACTTGGAGCACGGGCAAAAGAAAGGCCGCGAGCAACACCGTGACCAACTGGATCAACGCATCGCGCTGGCGGGTGATCTCAATGTGTTTGAGCTGGCAACGTCGTCAGGGGCGGGCGATGGTTACAAATACGACCACATCACCCTCTCGTTTTCAGAAAATCACGTGTCAGATGATGTTTTGCAGCTGGCTGTAGACGAGTTCCGTGAACATGCGTTGGCGGCTTGGCCGCAGGCTGACCGGCACCGGGTTGCGTTCTATGCCGAGGCGCACCGTCCACGAATGACGAGCTACCTGAATTCGGAAACAGGAGCCCGAGTGGTGCGCTTGACCCACATTCACATCGGCCTTGGCAAGCATGACTTGGCCACCGGCAAAGCCATCGCGCCCCTGGGGTTCCTTGGCTCACAGTCAGACAACCTGAAATATGTCGATGCCTGGCAGGAGTCGTTCAATGCTCGCCATGGACTGTCCAGCCCGAAGGACAACCCCAAGATTGCACCGGAAGATGCAGTGGATATTCTGGCGCGGTACACCGGTCATCGGCCCGATGCGCTTGGCAGCTTCAATGAGCAAAAAGCCGCTTTTGAATTGGCGCTGCAAAAAGAAATCATTGCCCAAAACGTCACCACTTGGGATGGCTTTGGACAGCTGCTGTCAGCGCATGGCGCGGTGACAAAAATGCGGGCCGGTCAATTCAATGAGTGCTACCGAATCAAACCCAGTGCTGCGCCCAGGGCGATGCGTCTGCAGGGTGTCTTTTTTCAGCGCCAGTTTATTGAACGTCCAACGCTTGAAAAAATTGACATCGTCACCCGAAAGGCAAAAGTTGCCTATCTGGAGCAAATGCAGCCGCGCAGAGCGTCTGACTACCTCGCCAAAACATTGACCGAGTGGCACACCCTCAAAGCACGGGAACTGCGCTATCTGCACAGCGGCAGCGCGTTTTACAAAGAAGTTTATCAACCCGCCGACGCACTAACCCGTCTGCAACTATTGAATGACATTGAAAGGGACCATCATGACCTCAAAAGTTCTGTCGCAGCTCAAAACCGGCAAATTGCCGTCACCAGAAATTGCCTGCTGCGCATGCCAGTACGCAACATGGATGGAATTCAGCGGCGGACCAAAATCTTACTGTCAGGTGACACAGGCCTGGATGTACGAACCGCACCAGCAGCCGAGTCAAATTGTGATCGCCTGCGACAAGCAGATGGAGGCGGACGTGGAAGACTCGGGCTCGATCCGGTAATTCAAAGTGACGTCATCGCCGTGGTGAATGCCAGGCAAACAGGCAACGACGGGCCACGTGTTCGGGAAATTCAGTCATCAAGCGTGCTGGCCCGTTTGCAGGCCGAATTGCGCGAACGGTATATGCAAGCGGCCGATAAAGAGCGCTACGCCGAAATTCGCCAACACCTCGATTGCGCCCAGTTGCTGGCCAGGCTCAGCCATACACACGGGCTCAACGTGGCGTTGTACACGGTGACTGCAGCCAAGGATGGCACGCCCCGCATCCAATGTGGCTCCCGGGCACTGAGTCCCAGCGATTTTTTGAGTAAACAGCTCGGGCTGCCTTGGAAAGAGGCCGCGCCGATTTTGCGCGGGGTGTATGAGAACCAGCTCGGAAAGAAAGTCACAACGGCACGCGGGAAGGAGTCGCCATCGAATTTATGGACTGTTTTCAAGGCCGCGCAATTGGCGGCTAAACCCGTGATTGCGCAACACCTGCAGGCGTTCGACGCCGAGACCAAATCACGTCGCGCCTCACTGTTTTCCACGCTCAAAATGGCGCAGCCAAATGCCCTTGCCGGATTGACGGGGCCCCGTCGGAAAGCCGAGCTATCGCTGGCAAAGCTGAAAACGGTGATGATCAAGGCTGAATTCACGGCTGAGCGCCGGGTGCTGCGCAAAGCCATCCAACCCCTTCAGGCGACGGCCTGGCGGCTGTTCTTGCAGGCTCAGGCGCAAGCGGGCAGTGAAGAAGCGCTTGCTGTCCTGCGTAAGTTGGATGACACGGACCGTGCAGCATCCGCACAAGGAATCAGTGGGACGATCTGGCTTGAAGAAAGCGAGGGCGACAAGAAGCGGCGCCGTCAGGCCAAGAAATCGGTGGCCGCGATCTTGAAAACGCTGGTCCACGTGGTGGAAATCAATGGTGACATCACTTACAGCCAGCATGGCCGTGCGGTGCTGCGGGACGAGGGCCGACTCCTGGCTGTGCTGGATGAGCACAGCGAAGAGGCGATAGCAGCCGCCTTGCTGCTCGCCCGAGAAAAGTTCGGCATCAATCTCAAAGTGACTGGTTCGCCTGAGTTTCAACGGCGCGTGGTTTCAGTCGCGGTGGCTCAGGGTATTGGGGTCAAGTTTATTGATCCACAACTTGAAGCCATTCGGCAACTAATGATGGATGAACGGCACCCAATCATGCGCACGCCAGCATTGATAGAAAAGGGCGCAGAAACAACGGCGCCAGCGGACATCTGTGACATGGTCCGGCCCAATGAAACCGCACAGCAAATTCAGTATGAAGGCACGATCGTTCTGGATATCAATCCAGACGATTCGCACGAGATCGCGCTGGAGGGGCCACCCCGGCAATCCGCCGCCGACTGGATTGCCGCCAATGCAAGCAAGCCCGCCGCGCAGCCATACCAAACTGGAAACAGCAAAACTGTTTATCGAGTGGTCCACGTAGCCCATGACGGCATCGTGATTGATCAAGGCCGGAGCGTCGCCACATACCCCGTGCCGCCGGTGCTGCTACTTCACCTGGGTGACAGAGTTGTTGTTGGTGAAAACCAATCACTGTGCTTGCCGCCTGTACCAGAACGAGACCCTGGGATAAATGTGCCGGAACGATAGATAAAGTCGAGAACTGTAGTATGCACGGAAGCCGTGTACACTACGATCAGCGGAAACCAATTTCCGTTCTTTGAGAGACGACTTTGATAAAGAAAACGAGCCCAACACCGGAGGAAATCAAGCAAGCGCGCCAAGCGACTGGCTTGACACAGACCAAAGCTGCTGCGCTGATCTATTCGACTTACCGCACCTGGCAGGACTGGGAGGCGGGCAAGGCGCACATGCATCCTGGCCTGTGGGAGCTGTTTCTGCGCAAAAAACCGGAGCCACCAAAACCCAGCATTTTTGATTAGAAAAATCAGTCGAGCGGGCATGAGCGGGGCGGCAACCCTACTCATGCTCTGGCCACAAAAAATCCCAACAGGAGTTATGCATGGTTAAGAAAGATTCTAACGAGGCGGGCGGTTTTGCCCGGTATTGGCAAAAATACAGTGGTGACTTCATTTTGTTGCCACTGGCCACCATTGCGGCACTCAAAGACGCCGAGCTTGAGGCTGAACTGGCAACGGCTGAAGCCGTAAGAAAAGAGAATGAGCTGAAAACTGCCTTGGCCGAAGAGTTAAAAGTCAAAATGGCAAAAACTGCAGCCTCAGCCCCCAAAGCGGTCGCCCCTCAACCAGGGCCAAGGGATGTTGAAATTTTCAAGCACGCCGCCGTCGAGGAGTTGTTTGACAACGTGTACCGGATGGACACAGTGCAAACACAGGCTGCGAAAAAAGTCACCGCCAAATTAGAAAATGGGGCCAGTCGATATCGCACCATCCCCCGTATCAATCCAACCGACATACTGGCACTCACCGCTCAGTTTGAGAATATGGCTGCGCCGATCAAACAGCTCGCCGATGAAATTAAGTTGATGAATCACTTGCCTGTTGATGACTTCCGTCTCACGCCGATCTTGCTATTGGGGGCGCCGGGGATTGGCAAAACGGCATTTGCCATGGCGCTGTCAAAAGTGATGGGCCTGCCCTTCGAGAAACTCAATGGTTCCGAGCCATCATTTACGCTGACGGGAACACATCCAACCTGGACGAAAGCCGCGCCAGGCATGCTGATCACTCAGTTCGCAACGAAAACAAGCGCTGCACCGCTGTTTTTGGTTGATGAAATCGATAAACCCACCGGTGACCGATACCCAATCAGTACCGCCTTGCTTGATCTGTTAGAGCCAGAAAATGCAAGAGAGTACAAAGACGAATTTTTCCAAGTCAGCATCAATGCCCGGCACGCAATCTGGATACTGACCGCCAACACGACCACTGGCGTGAGTGCGCCCCTGTTGTCCAGAATGTCTGTGTTCGATATTCCGTCGCCCGACATCAAGCAACGTAAACGCATCATCAAGGCCGATTTTGAAAAGCTGCGTAATCGCACGGGGATCAATGTCAACGCCACCCCAGAAGACCTGATGAGTTTGGCAAAGCGGGTTGATCTGGATTTGCGCGCAGTCACGCGAATTGTGCGGGGCAGCTTTATCGCAGCCTTGGGCCGAGAAAGTCGATATGCGCCGATAAATTTGCCGCCAGCGAGTAAATCCAGCATGGGGTTTTTGTGATGATGGCAGCCATGTAGTCAATCCCTCCGCCATCGTGCCAAAAGCTCAAACTGTCTTGTCGTAACTTTCGTCAATAGGCGAATTGATATTCAAGGCAGTCAAGAAGGCATCACCGACAACGACCAAGGCCGATGACCTAGTGCCGGTTGACGACGACAAGGGCGACCATGCTGACCTACCGCAGGCACCACCAGCCCGGCGAAAGAAAAAAAAGGTCGTGAGCTGGATTCAGTGCGACCTGATGGAAGTCTGACATCTCTAACTGAAAACCCAGCATTAACCCGCTGGGTTTTTTTACGCCTGCCATTTCCGTGACGGTCACGAAATAGGGTTTGTGCTGGCGCGGGAAGGTACAAAACTATGCACCGCTGGCGGCATAGCGCAGGTATGAGCCGCAAAGAGAAAGGGCTTGCTACTAAGTTAATAGCAGCAAACCCTTGTATCTATTGGTGCCGGAGAGATGAATCGAACACCCGACCTTCTCATTACGAATGA
>CAJAFJ010000631.1 GCA_903938955.1 uncultured beta proteobacterium
GCACCAGACTTCCCCACCGCGGGCATCATTTACGGCATCAACGGCGTCAAAGATGGTTACCGCACAGGGCGCGGACGTGTTGTGATGCGTGCCAAATGCCACTTTGAAGACATTGACAAAGGCCAGCGGCAAGCCATCATCGTCGATGAGTTGCCCTATCAGTGCAACAAAAAGACCTTGCAAGAACGCATGGCCGAGTTGGTGCATGAGAAAAAAATCGACGGCATCAGCCATATCCAGGATGAATCGGACAAGTCCGGCATGCGTCTGGTGATTGAACTCAAGCGTGGCGAAGTGCCCGAGGTGGTGCTGAACAACTTGTACAAGCAAACGCAGTTGCAAGACACGTTTGGCATGAACATGGTGGCGCTGATCAATGGCCAGCCCAAACTGTGCAACCTGAAAGACCTGATTGAAGTCTTCCTGGAACACCGCCGTGAAGTCATCACGCGGCGCACCATCTTCAATTTGCGCAAAGCGCGCGAGCGCGGTCATGTGCTGGAAGGCCTGGCGGTTGCCTTGGCCAATATTGACGACTTCATCGCCATCATCCGCAGCGCCCCCACCCCCCCGGTGGCCAGGGTCGAGCTGATGTCCAAGCCGTGGGACAGCAAACTGGTGCGCGAAATGCTCACCCGCACACGCGCCGATGGCGGCGTGATCAGTGCGGACGATTACCGCCCCGACGGGCTGGAAAGCATTTACGGTATGGGCAGTGATGGCCTGTACCGACTGTCCGAGACGCAAGCGCAAGAAATTCTGCAAATGCGCCTGCAACGCCTGACCGGCCTGGAGCAGGACAAGATCGTGGCGGAATACAAAGAGGTCATGGGCGAGATCGAAGACCTGCTCGACATTCTGGCCAAGCCGGCGCGCGTCTCCACCATCATCAGCGAAGAGCTCACCGCCATCAAGACCGAGTTCGGCCAGACCAAGCTGGGCGCACGCCGCAGCCAGGTGGAATACAGCTCGTTTGACCTGAGCACCGAAGACCTGATCACCCCGACCGACATGGTGGTCACCCTCAGCCACAGCGGCTATATCAAGAGCCAGCCTTTGAGCGAATACCGCGCGCAAAAGCGCGGGGGTCGCGGCAAACAAGCTGCAGCCACCAAAGAAGACGATTGGATCGACCAACTTTTCATCGCCAATACGCACGACTACATCTTGTGCTTCTCCAACCGCGGCCGGTTGTACTGGCTCAAAGTATGGGAAGTGCCAGAGGGTTCACGCGGTTCACGCGGTCGCCCCATCGTCAATATGTTTCCGCTGATCGAAGGCGAAAAAATCAACGTGGTCTTGCCTTTGACTGGCGACATGCGCACCTTCCCCGCCGACCACTATGTGTTCATGGCGACCTCGATGGGCACTGTGAAGAAAACCTCGTTAGACGAATTCGACAACCCACGCAAAGGCGGCATCATCGCCGTCAATTTGGACGAGGGCGACTTCCTGATCGGCGCTGCCTTGACAGACGGCAAGCACGATGTGATGTTGTTCAGCGACGGTGGCAAGGCCGTGCGTTTTGACGAAAACGATGTGCGTCCCTTGGGTCGCAGTGCCCGCGGCGTGCGCGGCATGATGATCGATGACACGCAAAGC
>CAJAFJ010000632.1 GCA_903938955.1 uncultured beta proteobacterium
CCGATCTAAATCAAACTGCGGTACACCCAAAGCATCGGGGCCGCCGTGAATACGCTGGCTCATGCTGTACCGCCTGTCGCCATCAAACCAAGCGCGACAAGCCCCATCAAGACGAGAGCGATCACCACGTTGGTGGCATAAAAAATGGCATGAGGCATGTCTGTTGCCCTGGGCGCCCGGCCGGCGGCGTTGAGCACATAAACGCCCGGTTTTTGCAGGCTTACGCCCAAGGCCAGCGCCATGGCAGCCATCGGCCAGCCGCTGTTCGGGGAAGGCGTGCGGTGCGCCTCTTGACGCAATCGGGTCATACAGTTGACTGATGGCGGCGCATCCTGAGCGCCGCTGAGGGTGTCGATAGCGGGCGTAGGGGTGCGGATCAGAGCCTGCAGCCAGAACACAAACGCCAGTAAATAAGCGGTGATGCGTGCCGGAATCCAGCTCAACAGGTCGTCAGCCCAAGCCGCCCACTTGCCCGCCCACTCCCAGTTTTGGCCTTTGTAAACACCCCGGTAGCCCCACATGGCATCGGCAGTATTGGCAAAACGGTAAAGTGCGGCACCCGGCAGGCCCAGTAGCACAAACCAGAAAAGGGGGGCGACCACCGAGTCGTTCAGGTTTTCGGCCAGCGTCTCGATGGCACTTTCGCGCACCTGCGTTTCCGTTAACTGCGCCACATCGCGGCTGACCAGCCAGCTCAGGCGCTCGCGCCCGGCAGCCAGTGAGCCGCCTTGTTCAGGATTCAACGCTTTTTCGACCGCCAGCACTTCGCTTTTCAGCATCGCCCAAGCCAACAGGGGTTTAAGGGCTCCGCCCAGCAGCAAGGCGGCGAGCACGCCACCGACCAACGGCCCCAGCGCGGCGGGTAGGCTCAGCATGTAGTTTTGAAGTAGCCAGGCAGCAAGGCCAAATACAGTGACCCCCAACACCCACATGAAGGCGGCCAGCCAATACGCCTCAAAGTCGGGCGCCAGATCAAGGTCAGATTGATGGGTGAATTGGGATTCTTGCCGCGCCACACGCTGCACCCGCCGCCCCGCCCAGCCGAGGTAGTTGCCCATCCATACGACAGGATGCCAGCGCGTGGCGGGCTCGCCCAGGTAGTGGTCGATGGCGAGTGCCAGCAGGAGGGCAATGGCAAAAATCAAGGCGTTCAACTCAAGCATGATGGGTGTTGTTGCGGGTGTTGCCGGTATGAGGCTCAAAGAGTGTGGTGCTGACGGGCAACGCGGCCAATGCTTGCTGCAACCAGCCAAAACTGATGCGTTCCTGCTCCAACCGCACACCAGTGCGCAAGCGGTTGTCGCGCAACTCGTCAAACAGCGCCGCTTCTTGCGAGGTCAACCGGGGCAGGTCGCGCAAGGTAGGTTGTGGCTCATCACCCCATTGCGTGGCGTGGGCTAGCAAGGTGGCTTTGTCCATCAACAGGGATTTGACATGCGGTAGCTGCGCGCGCAGTTGGTCCAGGATGGCAAAGCCGTGGGTGTCGATATCTCCCCAGTAATAAACCTCGCGCTGGTGCAGCCACTGAGCGCCGGCCAGCACCTCAAAACCGTAACCGGCGCCGAAAATCACCAGGCTGTTTTCGACGGCTGGAAAGGCCAAAAAGTTGACTTCGTTCTCGGTGATGAACACGCGATGCACGGGAAGGTCGAGGCGCTCAAACGCGGCCTGGGTCACGCTAATGTCTTGCTCGCAGGCTGCGGGCAACAGCGCCACGGCGGGGTCCAGCAGGCGAAAGCGGATGCGCAGGGGTTTGTCCTTGAAACCATAGCGGCGACAAAACTGGCTGACGCCGGTGGCGCTGGTGTCGATGGCATCTGGCGCCAAGGCCAGGTCGAACAGTTCCGAGAGCGCGCCCCGATGCACCTCGATGAACTTGCTGTCCACCTCGGGCAGGTCCACTTGCCGCAAGTAAATGCCGGGGCGTGGATTCAGTTGCAGCCAGGCAACGACATTCAACAGACGCGGCCAGACATCGGCCAGGGCCAGTGCGTTGAGGGGGCGTTTTTCCAGCCACGGCAACAAAGCTGGCCACAGGTGGGAGAAGTCTTTGCGCGTTAACTGCAGCAAATCGGCAAAGCGTTTGGCCTCTTTTTGCTTGCCGATCAGGGCCAGCGCGTCGTCCAGCGTATCCAGCCAGACCTCGTCCGGCACGGCGTTGGCACCCAGCACGCGGTGGCGAAACTCGCGCATGACGAGACGAAAGCGTGGCGTGCCACGCGGGTTGGCGGCTTGCTGCAAGTCCGCCATCCACGCCCGCACGTCATCAAAACGTTCGGTCAGCTCGACCGAAGTCGGGCCGGTGAGGCGCAAGCGCCGGGGCAGCATCGCCTCGCCCTGCACACACGGGCGCAGCAACTCGCCTTTGTCCCACAGTTTTTGAACCTGGATTCGCAGGTCGGCGGTGGTGGTCCAGGTCATGCGATGCTCTTGACAAAGGTGTTGTAACAATCCGTTTTCACGACCTATGCCTTGGGTGAACATTTTTTAGTTGGCAGATTTTTGACGAGGCGGTCAAAGTCTGACTCATACCGACGGTCTTGCTCAATACGGAACACGGCATATTCTTTCTCCGCCAATGCCATCGCGACAGTGTGGGAGACCGCACCCTTACCTTGAAGAATTTCCTGCTCGTTGAACTGGAGGAAGGCGTCCAGTTTGACGGCCCAATCCCGCATTTTCATCAGGCGACCACGACTGGCCTGAAATTCGGCGTGGTCGAGATACATGTCAACGATGTGGTTGAGCGCCTTCAGTTCGTCAGCGTGAAGGTAATTTTTGGCAACTCCAATATCGGTCTTGAGAACTTTGCCTGCAGGAGCCTTGCGCCAAGTAGTCAAGCCCATGCTGGGGCGATCGGCTGTTGCGCGCTCCGCAACGATTTCAGCGGCTGTGTGCCCGGTAATGGCGAAATGAAGCTTGTTTTGCACCGCTGCGAAGAACTGCTCCGCCGCTGCCGTGCTGACCGAATAATCTGCTGCGGTGGCATAGATGTCGGTAATTTTTTGATAGACCATGCGCTCGCTGGCGCGGATTTCACGCACTTCTTCCAGCAGTTCTTCAAAATACCGTTGATCAAAGCGGGTGCCGTGCTTGAAACGGCTGGAGTCAATTGCAAAGCCCTTGAGGATGTAGTCCTTCAATCGGTTCGTCGCCCAGGTGCGAAATTGGGTGGCGCGCAGGCTCTGAACGCGATAGCCCACGGCAATGATGACCTCCAGGCTGTAGAGCTTGGTTCGGTACTTTTTCCCATCGGCGGCAGTTACCGAGGAATCCTCGGTAACTGATGACTCGTCCAGCTCCTTGTCCGCAAAAATATGTTTCAGGTGAAGAGAAACATTGTCTGCCGAGCACTCATAAAGCTCCGCCATGAGTTTCTGGGTCAGCCAGACGTTGTCATGCTCAAAGCGAACCTCGACTCGGGTTTTGCCATCCTCGGTTTCAAAGATAGTAATGTTGTCGAAATGGGGGGGGGATTCTGGGTTCATCAGTTTGAGTTACAAGAAAAATTTCAGGATTGAACCGTCAGTCAGCAGCCAAGCGGCTCTTCTCCACCTGGTACTCCGCAATACTCAAATTGCGCAGCTTGGAGTCCCGCCCCTCTTCATTCTGGACAAAGCCCACACTCGACACATATGGCTCAATGATGTGAATTTTTTGCAGCGGGGTGACGATCAGCAGTTGCAGATTGAGTTGCTGGAACAGCTTCAAGCCGTATTGCGCCGACTCGTCCGAGCCGCGGCCAAAGGCTTCGTCAATCACCACAAACCGGAAGCTGCGCGAGCGTTTCTCGCCCCAGGCCAGGCCGAACTGGTAGGCCAGGCTGGCGGCCAGAATGGTGTAGGCCAGTTTCTCTTTTTGGCCGCCGGACTTGCCGCCCGAGTCCGAGTAATGTTCGTGTTCGCGGTCGTCTTCGCGCCAGCGTTCGCTGGCGGCAAACACAAACCAGTTGCGCACGTCGGTCACCTTGGCGGTCCAGCGCCGGTCTTGCTCGCCTTGCCCTTCGCGCCCGCGCAGGCGCTCGATGATGTGTTTGACCTGCAGGAATTTGGCCTCGGAATACTGGCTTTCGTCGTTGTTCGAGCCCGAGAGCGAGCCCTCCAGACAGGTGCGCAACTCGGTCTGGAAGTCACGCACTTCGGCGTCCGTCGCCACTTGCGCCTCCAGCACGATGTAACGGCCGGGGTTGTAGTCAATTTGCGTCAGCGACTGGTTGATGCGGGCGATGCGCTCCTTGATGGTTTCACGCTCGTTGTTCAACTTGGCATTGAACTGCGCCACTTCGCGGATGGTGTTCTGGTTGAGCAATTCCTTGAAGCGGGTCTCGAAACGCGGCAGGTCATCAATGGCCAGCTTGTCGAGCAGGGTGCGGTAGTCGCCAGCGGCTTCGATGGCGACGTCCACCTCCTGCGTCTCCAGCGGGTAACGGGTGCTGAAACGCAACATGGCGTCGATGACTTTGTCACGCAGGCGTTTGAGGCGGCCATCGTCGGCATCGATGGCTTTTTGCAGCGCATCGCGCATCTCGCGCTCGCGGTTGTCACAGGATTCGACGGTCAGCGTCTGTTCGCCCAGAAGCTCTGTTTGCAGTATGGCGAGGCGTTGCGCCAGCACATCTGACGCAATGCCAGCCGCGTCGCCGCGCAGGGTTTCGGTTAGGCGCCGCAGGGCTTGGGTATCGCTGGTTTTTTGCTCGGTTTTGGCACGCCGGTCGCGCTGTTCGGCCAGCTGCTTTTCGGTGGCCACCAACAACGCCACCAGCGCGTTCAACCGCTCTGTCAAGGCCTTCAGCACGTCGGAGGACGCCTCCAGCTTGGTCCGCTCATCTTCAAGTTTGGCCACTTCCAGCGCGATGGCTTGCCAGTCCAGCTCGCGGTAGTCGCGGTATTCGACCAGTTTGGACAAGGTGTCTTGCCGCGCCTTGATCGACTTTTGCTCCCCCTGCAAGTCACTTAACTGTTTGGCGATGAGGGCCAGGCGCCCTTCCAGCCCCCGTTTTTTGCCGTCCAGCGCGGCCAGTTTGGCGGCGTTGCTCCAGCCCAGCACGTAGCGGCTGCGGTCGTCCAGGCGGTGGCGGTCGTCTTTTTCATGGCGCTCACCGGCGGCCTTGATTTGACCGGCGCGGGTGATGGCTTTGGTTTCGCGCCGAAACTGCTCTTGCTTGCTGCAGCAGGCCACATCAAAACGGTGCCAGATGGCGCTTTCCAGCCAGGCGTAAAACGGCGAATGGGTTTGATGGAAATCTTGCGCACCAGCGAATCCGGGTGCAACACCGGCA
>CAJAFJ010000633.1 GCA_903938955.1 uncultured beta proteobacterium
CCAGCAAAAAAACCAGATGTTCAAAAAGACAGAACACGCCTTTTATTCAATGCCTGAGTTTCAATCCCCTTTGCTGGTGCCACGGATCTGGCCAGTTGGTGCGCTGTGTCGCGCCATTGCAGATGCCCTGGACGCCCGATTTAATCCGGTCACCGTGCGCGGGGAAATCACCGGCTTTTCCAGAGCGTCCAGCGGACATTGTTATTTCTCACTGAAAGACGAAAGCGGTCAAATTCGATGTGCCATGTTCCGCCGCGCTGCCACCCAACTGGATTTTTCACCGCGTGATGGCGAGTTGGTTGAAGTGCGTGGCCGACTCGGTGTGTATGAAGCCCGAGGTGACCTGCAGTTGATTGTGGAAAGCATGAGCCGGGCCGGGCAGGGCGCGCTGTTTGAACAATTCCTCAAGCTCAAAGTCAAGCTGGAAGCCGAGGGCCTTTTTGATACGGCGCGAAAGCGTGCGCTGCCAGTGATGCCGCGCGGCATTGGTCTCGTCACTTCATTGGGTGCCGCCGCCCTGCACGATGTGATGACGGCCTTGCAGAGGCGTGTACCGCACATTCCCGTAGTGGTCGCACCGGCCCTGGTTCAAGGAAGCAATGCCCCAGGTGAACTGATTCAGGCGTTGTCCAATCTGTATCTGCTGACGCAGGAAGGACGAACGCTTAAGCCTGTAATAGCAGGTACGTCCACCGCACCCAAACCGGTGATTGATGTGATTTTGCTCGTGCGCGGTGGCGGTTCTATCGAAGACTTGTGGGCCTTTAACGACGAACAATTGGCGCGAACCCTGGCGCAAAGCCCTGTCCCTATTGTCAGCGGCGTGGGGCACGAGACCGACTTCACTATCGCCGATTTCGTCGCTGACTTGCGGGCACCCACCCCCACCGCAGCCGCCGAGTTGGTGGCGCAACCCCGTGATGCCTGGTTGGGTGCGTTGGATGCGGTTGCGCGACGCTTGCAGGATGCTGTTTACAGGCGCATCGACCAGCAGAGCCAACGGCTTGATCTAACGGTGTCCCGCATGGGGCGACCTTCAGCGCTGGTGGGGCGACAACGCCTGCGCCTGGCCTCAAGCGCACAACGGTTGCAAATGGCTTCGCTGCATTTTTTGAAGGTAAAACGTCAGGAAGTTCATGTGCTGGAGTCGGGCCTGCCCGGGGCGGTGAAACGTGGACTGACTCAAAAGCAGCTTCTTCTAGAGCGGGCCCAGCGGAGCTTGGATTTGCTCGACCCCACCCTTGTGTTGCACCGGGGTTACGCTTGGTTAAGTGGCCCTGAAGGCCAGACCATCAGCAGTGTCCGGCAAACCCACCCTGGCCAGAAGATTCGTGCCACCCTTCTTGATGGCGAGGTTGATTTAACAGTGTCATCCACGTCCTGAACAAAGTTTCTACAATCTCACATTTTTACCAACCAACTCACGAGGTCTCCATGGAACATACCCTGCCACCACTGCCTTTCGCCATTGACGCCCTGGCGCCCAGCTATTCCCAGGAAACCCTGGAGTACCACCACGGCAAGCACCACAATGCTTATGTGGTGAACCTCAACAACCTGCAAAAAGGCACAGATTTTGAGAACATGTCTCTTGAAGACATCATCAAAAAATCAAGCGGTGGCATCTACAACAACTCAGCCCAGATCTGGAACCACACCTTTTTCTGGAACTGTATGAAGCCTAACGGCGGTGGCGAGCCTACTGGCGCGCTGGCTGAAGCCATCAACGCCAAATGGGGAAGCTACGCGGCCTTCAAGGAAGCGTTTGTCAAGTCTGCTGTGGGTAACTTCGGTTCCGGCTGGACCTGGTTGGTCAAAAAGGCCGATGGCTCGGTTGACATCGTGAACATGGGC
>CAJAFJ010000634.1 GCA_903938955.1 uncultured beta proteobacterium
ATATATCTAACAGACCCAATTGAAGCGTAGCGTGCAAATAGAATATCTCCGTATTCAGGTTTTATTTTTCTTGATAGTTTTTCAAAATCCAACTGAGAAATTAACTTTGCGTTTTCGAAATCTATTTCGTTTATTCCGCAGAAGTCACCAGTCATTACATATGGAATCCCGTGTGCAGTGGTTTCTGGCATCCAATGGTCAGCGTCGCCAATGGTGCAGACTGTTCCTAGTCGCCTGTCCTCCCACTCCCCCCCAAACCCCTTAAACCGCACCTGCGGCACCTTGCCGCCTGACTGCGCCGCCATCTCAGCCCCCCGCCAGCAAAGTTTTCAGCTCCGCCAGCCCTTTGGCGTCAAACTCATTCGCATCCAGTGCGTCAATCATCCCCGCCAGCTCGGTTTCGGTCTGCCGGATGTCGCGGGCGTTGTCGGCGTAGGTGATGCGGTATTTTTCAACAAGCGCTTCCAGCTTGCCAATCAATCCAGCAATCTGCTGATCTGGCAGGCGGTGCAGTTCGTCACTGAGGGGGGTGATCCATTTGCGTTCGAGCAGGTCGAGCACCTGCGCGTCGCTCAAGCCTTCGATGGTCGCTTTGGTTTTTAGGTGCAGGGCGGCGGCGGCTTGTTTGATGGTGGCTTTCAGTGTTTTCTCTTCAACCAGCCAGTCGGCCACCTGGATGATTTTGGCCTCGTAAGATTCGGCCTCAAAGTCGCCTGATTTTTTCGCCTCGGCGAGCAGGCTTTTCGCTTGCTTGGCAACGGCAGCGCTGACGAATTTATCGCCCGCATCATTGACGGTATCAAAGGATTTTTCTTCTTCGCTGAGGCCGTCAAGAGTTTCCTCGATGGAGGCGGTGATCTCGCTGAGGCGGGCTTCCTTGGCCCGCAGCGCGTCCAGCTCGGCCTTGAGGTAAGTCAGCTGCACCAGCTCAAAGGGCATGATTCGGCCTTTCCAGCCGTCTTGCACCTCCACGTCTTTGCCATCCTTCTTTTTGGTGACGAAATTCGGATCGACCACGCGGGAGGCATCAAAGCCCTCGGTCTGGAGAATTTCGAGATCGGTGGCGATGGGCTGCCAGTGGTCGTCGAGTATTTGATAAGCGTGGTAGCGGTCAATGAGCGGCACAGAACCGACATTGGCGAGGCGGGCAAACAGCGCGTCGCTGATGAGCGCTTCCTGCCCGTGGACATTGAGGGTAAGCATCTGATCCAGCAACGCGCTGCGCAGCCACGGGTTGAAGTCGGCAAAGGCAGCGGAGAATTTATTGCCGAAATTTTTCACTTCCGGGTGTTCACGGGTGGCCTCGGCAAGGTCTTGCACCTGCGGCGCGACGTAGGGCGTGCCCTTGTCGGCAAACAGGGCGGAGCGCAGGTTGGGGAAGGCCTGCCAATATCCACATGAGTCAGCCAAGGCATTCAACTCGCTTTGCGGGATGCCGCCGAACATGGAGGCATACAGATCCCAACTCTCGGCGGGCTCACTTGAATCCACATAGCGCGGAATGTTGAGGTTGTAGTCGTTTGCCTGAAGCTCGGTCTTGGGCACGAGGCGGCTGTAGCGCGGCACGCTGACCCGCCCGATGACGGTATCGGTGATTTTTTTGATATCAGAGGCGCGGAGTTTGTTGCTTTTGCCCTCTTTGGCAAAGCCTTTGGAGGCATCCACGATGAGGACATCGCTGCTTTCCCGCTTTTGCCGGAGCACGAGGATGATGGTGGGGATGCCGGTGCCAAAGAAGATATTGGCAGGCAGGCCGATGATGGCCTCCAGGTGGTTGTTTTCGATCAGGTTCTTGCGGATCGCGCCCTCTTCGCCGCCCCGAAAGAGCACCCCGTGAGGCAAGACGATGGCCATGATGCCGTCGGGCTTGAGGTGGTAGAGGTCGTGCAGGAGAAAGGCGTAGTCCGCCTTGGACTTGGGCGCCAGGCCGAAGCGGGCGTAACGGGGGTCGCTGTCTTTGTGCTGCGGGTCCCATTGTTGCGAATAGGGCGGGTTCGAAACAACGGCGTCCAGATAAAGCGGGTCATACGTATTGACGGGGTCTTGGTCGTCAAAGTAGGGCCAATCGTCTTCCAGGGTGTCGGCGTTGCGGGTGACGATGTTGGTGGGGAGGATGCCGCGCATGATGAGGTTCATGCGGGTGAGGTTGTAGGTGTTCTCTTTGAGCTCTTGGGCGTAGTACCTGATGTTGTTCTTGTCCGCCATGTGCCGGGCGATGGCCTGGCCGATGTTCAGCAGGAGCGAGCCCGACCCACTGGTCGAATCGTAAATATGGATGTTTTTTCGGTGCTTCAAATGGTGCGCGATGATCTCGGACATGAGCACAGAGACCTCATGCGGGGTGTAGAACTCGCCGGCTTTCTTGCCCGCATTGGCGGCGAACATGCTGATCAGGTATTCGTAGATGAAGCCGAGCACGTCGTAGCCCTGGCGGTTATCCATGGGAATGTCTTTGATGAGCTGAATCAGCTCACTGATGGCCTTGGTCTGCTTGGCGGCGGTGTCGCCGAGCTTGCTCAAGCCGGTTTCAAGGGTCTTGAAAATGCCCTCAAAAAGGCGCTTGTGGTCTTTGTGAATCAGGCGGCTGAAGGCAGAGAGGGCATCGCGCACATGGGATACATCGAAGTCGCCTTGGTGCTCTATCCAAGTGGAAAACAGGTGCTGGTAGGCGATGAAGTAGCCAATGTTGCTTTTGATGTGGTCAACGGTCTCTGTGTCGCTTTCGGACAGGGCGCGGAGGTCTTCGTTGCTGAAACCTTCGCTTTTGGCGAAGCGCACCAGCTTGTCGGAGAGGTATTTATAAAAGATGAAGCCGAGGATGTAGTCCTTATATTCATTGGCCTCGATTTTCGACCGCATTTGGTTGGCCGATTCCCAAATTTTGGCGGCAAGTTGTTGTTTGTTCATTGTGGATGCGTTTTAAATTTTGCTGCTAACCCCTCAACCACCGTCGGGTAGCGCAGCGTCAACCGCAACTCACTTTTCAGGCGCGTGTTGTCCATGCGGCGGGACTCGCTCATGAAGCTCAGCAGCATCAGGGACAGCTTTTCTTTGGCTGAGTCGCGGGCCACGCGCGGGGGGTGCGGCAAGCCATACAGGTCGGCGGCCAGATCGAAATAGTCACCCATCTTCAGGCGGGTGTCGTCATTCACGTTGTAGATGCGCTGCGGCTGGCCGCGCCACAGGGCGGCCAGGCAGGCACGGGCCAAGTCATCGGCATGAATGTGGTTGGTGTAAACGTCATCGTCAGCCAGCAGCACGGGCGTGCCCTTGAGCAGGCGCGGGCGCGGTGTGCCGCCCTCGCGGTCAGGCGCGTAGATGCCGGGGATGCGCAAAATACTGCTGCGCACCCGTGTGGCGCGGCCAAAGAAACGAATGTCGTTTTCAGCCACTACCCGCCGTCTGGCCCGGGGGGTGTCGGCGTTGGTGGCCCGCGTTTCAACCGTCACATCACCCTGGCAATCGCCATAGACACCACTGGTAGAACCGTAGACCAGCGAGCCAGGTTGGCCCCGCAAGCGCAAGGCCCGGGTTAGCGCCCGCGTGCGGGGGTCGCCCCAGCCTTCGCCCGGTGGCGGCGCCAGGTGGATGACGCGGGTCGCCAGGCCGGCCAGTCGACGCAGCGACGCGGGCGCGTCCAGGTTGCCTTGCAAGGGGGTGATGCCGTGTGCCCGCAGTTCATTCACGCGGCTCGCCGTGCTGGTGAGTGCCAGCAGGCGCACACGCCCGCGCAGGGCTTGTGCCACACGCAGGCCAACATCGCCGCAACCGACGATCAGGACCCGTTCACGGCGAAAGCGCGCGGGCAAAGCGCCCGGGCGAGCGGCGTAGAGATTGGTGGGGGAGCTTGGGTTTGAAGGCAAAATCAGGGGTCGATAATAAATTTCAACGCTCCAAGGATACCCAAAACATGACGCGCACCGAAACCGGGCCTGCAAGTTACCAGATCACGGTCAAGCCCAGCGGCCGGGCCTTCACGGCCAAGCCCGATGAAACCATTTTGGCGGCGGGCATTCGCCAGGGCATTGGCATGCCTTACGGCTGCAAGGATGGCGCTTGCGGCTCCTGCAAGTGCAAAAAACTTGAAGGCAGCGTGACACACACCGCGCACCAGGAAAAAGCCCTGAGCGCACAAGAAGAAGCCGATGGCTTTGTGCTGACCTGCTGCGCCACCGCCCACAGCGATGTGGTGCTGGAGTCGCGCCAGGTGACAGAGGAAGGCGCTTTCCCGATCCGCAAAATGCCTTCCCGCGTGAGCTTGTTAGAAAAAAAATCTGACGATGTGATGCTGCTCAAGCTGCAACTGCCCGCCAATGACAGCTTCAGCTACCACGCGGGTCAGTATGTGGAATTCATGCTGCGCGATGGTTCGCGGCGCAGCTATTCGATGGCCAACGCGCCGCACACGC
>CAJAFJ010000635.1 GCA_903938955.1 uncultured beta proteobacterium
CCGCCTGGACTATTCCAGCGAATCAGGCGCTCAACCTGAACCCGGAACTCACCTACGCGCTGGTGGACACCGAACGCGGCCTGCTGGTGCTGGCCGAGAGTCTGGTCGAAAAGTGCATGGAGCGTTACCAGCTCACCGGCACCGTGGTCGCCACCACCCGGGGCAAAAACCTGGCGGGTCTGAATTTCAAACACCCGCTGGCCCATGTGGACGCCGGTTATGACCGCCTGAGCCCGATCTACCTGGCCGACTACGCCACGGCCGACGACGGCACCGGCATCGTCCACTCGGCACCCGCCTACGGCGTAGAGGATTTCAACTCCTGCGTCGCGCATGGCATGAAATACGACGACATCCTGAACCCGGTGCAAGGCAACGGCGCTTACGAGCCCGAGCTGGCCCTGTTTGGCGGCCAGCACATCTGGAAAGCCTGCCCGGTCATCATCGAGGCGCTGCGCGACGCCGGTCGCCTGTTTTGCACCACCGACATCGTTCACAGCTACCCGCACTGCTGGCGCCACAAGACGCCAGTGATCTACCGCGCGGCGGCCCAATGGTTCATCCGCATGGACGAGGGCGTGGGCGTGTTCACCAAAGACAAGGCGCCCAAATCGCTGCGCCAGATTGCGCTGGACGCGATTGAAAACACCTCGTTTTACCCCGAAAACGGCAAAACCCGTCTGCGCGACATGATTGCCGGCCGACCCGACTGGTGCATCTCTAGACAGCGCAGCTGGGGCGTGCCACTGCCCTTCTTTTTGCACAAAGACAGCGGCGAGTTGCACCCGCGCACCATGGAGATTCTGGACATCGCTGCCGACATGATCGAGCAAGGCGGCGTGGAAGCGTGGAGCAAGGTCACGACTGAAACCATCCTCGGTGCGGCGGACGCACAAGCCTACACCAAGAGCACCGACATTCTGGAAGTCTGGTTTGACTCCGGCACCACGCACACCACCGTGCTCAAGGGCTCGCACGCCGGTGCCGGTCACGAAAGTGGCCCCGAAGCCGACCTGTACCTCGAAGGCCACGACCAGCACCGCGGCTGGTTCCACTCCTCCTTGCTGACGGCGTGCGCCATGTACGGCCGCGCGCCTTACAAAGGCATCCTGACCCACGGCTTCACGGTGGACAGCAAGGGCCACAAAATGAGCAAGAGCCAGGGCAACGGCGTTGACCCGCAAGAAACATCCAAGAAGCTCGGCGCCGAAATCATCCGCCTGTGGGTGGCCGCCAGCGACTACTCGGGCGACATTGCCGGCGACGACAAAATTCTGGCCCGCGTGGTGGACACCTACCGTCGCATCCGCAACACGCTCAAGTTCTTGATGGCCAACGTCAGCGACTTTGACCCGGTGGCTGATGCCGTGCCGTTTGAGCAGATGCTGGAAATTGACCGCTACGCCCTGAGCCGCGTGTCGCAACTGCAAGCCGACATCCTGGCGCACTATGAAGTGTATGAATTTCACCCCGTGGTCGCCAAGCTGCAGATTTACTGCTCCGAAGACTTGGGCTCGTTCTACCTCGACGTGCTGAAAGACCGGCTCTACACCACCGCGCCCAAATCGCTGGCGCGGCGCAGTGCGCAAACCGCGCTGTGGCAAATCACCCAAACCATGCTGCGTTTGATGGCCCCGTTCTTGAGCTTCACGGCTGAAGAAGCCTGGGCGGTGTTGGGCACAGCCGACAAAACGCCAGCGGCCAGCAAGGAATCCATCTTTCTGGACACCTTCGTGCAAGTCGATACGCCTGACGCTGCACTGCTGGCCAAATGGGGCCGCATCCGCGAGATCCGCGATGCGGTGAACAAAGACATCGAAGTGCTGCGCGCCGAAGGCAAAGTGGGTTCCTCCCTGCAAGCCAACGTGAGCCTGACCGTCAACGCAGACGACCACGCCTTGCTGGCCAGCCTGGGTGACGATCTGAAATTTGTCTTCATCACGTCCGCGATTGAACTGATCGCAGGTGACGCGCTGTCGACCCAAGCCAGCACTTCCAACGGCATCAAGTGCGAGCGCTGCTGGCATTACTGCGATGACATCGGGGTCGATGCCGCCCACCCCACGCTGTGCGGTCGCTGTACCAGCAACCTGTTCGGCGCGGGCGAAACCCGGGCCTTTGCCTGATGGCGCGCAAAGCAGGCGGCAGATCCAGCTTCAAGCCCGGCGGTTCTGCGTCGGGCGGCATGTTGCAGTGGCTGGGCCTGGCCGCCCTGTTGTTGATGGCCGACCAGTTCACCAAAGTCTTGATCGTCGGCTTCTACAAACTGGGGGACGCCACCCACGTCACCAGTTTCTTCAACGTGGTGCGGGTGCATAACAGTGGCGCGGCGTTCTCGTTTCTGGCCGGCGC
>CAJAFJ010000636.1 GCA_903938955.1 uncultured beta proteobacterium
AGCGACGAATAGCCGGTGCCGAAATCGTCGATAGACAAAGCAACGCCCAGCGCATGCAGGCGCGCCACCATGTCGATGGTGAAGGTGGAGTCGCCCATCACAATGCCTTCGGTGAACTCCAGCTCGACCATCGCCGGCGCAAGCCCGCTCACGCGCAATGCGTCCACCACGATGTCGCACAGCGAGTCATCTTTGAACTGCAGCGCAGACAAATTGATGGCCACCGGCACGATGGGCAAGCCGGCGGCTTTCCAGTCGGCGTTTTGCTGCATGGCGCGGTACATCACCCAGTTGCCCAGCTCACGGATTTGACCGCTCTCTTCGGCCACTGGAATAAAGCGCCCCGGCATCACCATGCCCAGCTCGGGATGCTGCCAGCGCACCAGCGCCTCAACACCGACAATTTTCAGGCTGGTGGCATCCACCTGGGCCTGGTAGTGAAGTAACAGCTCATTGTTTTCCAGCGCGCGGCGCAAATCATTCTCGATACGCAAGACCTCATTGGCCCGCTCATGCATCTGCTGGGCAAAAAACTGGAAGTTGCTGCGCCCCTGTGCCTTGGCCCGAAACAAGGCGGAATCCGCACACTGCGACAAGCGGGCCAAGTCGGCGCCGTTCTCGGGAAACAGGGCAATGCCGATGCTGGCGGTCAAGCTCAGCCGTTGGCCGTCGATCAACAAGGGCTCGGCCACCATGGCCAAAATTCTTTGCGCCACATGGGCCGCCGCCTGGTCGTCGATGTTGGGCAACAGACAGATAAATTCATCGCCCCCTGGGCGACAAATCGTGTCGTCCGGATGCAGGTGCGTCCTCAATCGGGTGGCCATCTCCTGCAACAACCGGTCCCCAATGGCATGCCCCAGTGAGTCGTTGATATTTTTGAATCGATCCAGATCGATGTACAGCAAAGCCACTTGCGTCTGGTTGCGCTGCGCCACCGCCAGCGCGACCTGAGCCCGGTCCTGCAATAAGGCGCGGTTGGGCAACTGGGTCAGCGGGTCGTAATTGGACAGCACGCGAATTTGCTCCTCCGCCTCCTTGCGGCTGGAGAGGTCGGTCAGGATGCCGATGTGCTGCGCGATCTGACCGTCGGCATTGCGAATGGCGCTGATCGACAGCCATTCAGGGTAAATCTCTCCATTTTTGCGCCGGTTCCACAACTCGCCCTGCCAGCGCCCCTCTGCGCGAAGGGTCTGCCACATGGCCTCATAAAAAGCCGGACTCTGCCGCCCCGAGGTCAGCAAGCTGGGGTTACGCCCGATCACTTCTGCGTTGCTGTAGCCGGTGATGTCGGTGAACGCCCGGTTGACCGACAGAAAATTATTCTCCGCATCGGTGATCACGATCCCTTCCTGGCTGGACTCGAAAACCTGCGCCGTCAAGCGCAACTGCTCCTGCGCCTGCTTACGCTCCGTCACATCCAGCCAAGCCCCCACGACGATGTCCCGCTCCCCCCCCAGGCTGTTGCCCAGCACCAATTGGTCGTAAATCCAGCGGCAGGAACCATCGGCATGCAAAAAGCGGTATTCATGCGCCAGCACGCCCCCAGCTTGCAACTGCTGCTGCGCTTGTGTGACCTTCTGGCGATCGTCCGGATGCACTCGCGCCAGCCACAAATCCGGCGTAGACAACCATTGCGCAGCGCTGTAGCCGGTGATCTGCAGCACCGTGGGGCTGACGTAGTCCACGACAAAACGACCGCTCCCCAGCGGATCGGCGGCCAGCGAATAATTGACCGCCGGATTCACAGCCATGATGTTCGCCAGCCGTTCAGCCTCTTGTTTGAGCTTGGCGGCCAATGTTGCGCGCACCACCTCAACGCGTCGGATCAAGACGTAAAGCAACAGGGTGGTGACCCCGACAAAAAAACTACCCTTGACTGACTGAAGCCAGGCCTGACTGGCAGGCTCCGGAAAAAACCAATTCAACGCGCCGTCGGACAACCAAATCCAGGCCCCCGCAAAAGCGGCATAGACCAAGCTGATGCGCAAGGCCGCGTTGACACCAAAAAACTGAGACCGGCTCATGAACATATTCCCAAAACAAACGCTCTTAAAATGCGGGCCTCCGTCCGCTGCGCCGCCCGATTCCGGATAAGTGCCACCGCGTATCATAGTGTTCATCTGCTTGATCAACCCAAGCCACCCCTCATGATCAGACTCACTGAACTCAAACTACCCCTCGACCACGCTGCCGACGCCCTGCCCCAACTCGTGGCCCGGACCTTGGGCATCAGCGCCAGTGACATCACGCACTACACCGTCTTCAAACACAGCTTTGATGCCCGCAAGGCGGCACTGATTCAGGTGTATATCGTCGATGTGACGCTGGAAGCGGCACTGGAGGCCCGCTTGCTGGCCTCGTTTGCCGGCCACCTGCATATTTTTGCCACCCCCGACATGGCATATCACCCGGTCGGCCAGGCCCCGGCGAATTTGGCGCAACGCCCGGTGGTGGTGGGCTTCGGCCCCTGCGGCATTTTTGCCGCGCTGGTGCTCGCGCAAATGGGCTTCAAGCCGATCGTGCTGGAGCGCGGCAAGAAGGTACGCGAACGCACGCAAGACACTTGGGGCCTGTGGCGCAAACACGAGCTCAACCCCGAATCCAACGTGCAGTTTGGCGAAGGCGGCGCGGGCACGTTCAGCGACGGCAAGCTGTACAGCCAGATCAAGGACCCGCGCTTTTTGGGCCGCAAGGTGATGAACGAGTTTGTCAAAGCCGGTGCGCCGCCCGAGATTCTGGTCGATGCCCACCCGCACATCGGCACCTTCAAGCTGGTGAAAGTGGTGGAGCACCTGCGCGAGCAGATCATCGCGCTGGGCGGCGAAATTCGGTTTCAACAACGCGTGACCGATGTACGGATTGAAGGCGCGACAGACGCGCGCCAGGTGCGCGGCCTGACCGTGCTGGACCAGGCCACCGGCCAATCCTACGAGCTGGCATGCGACCAGGTGGTGATGGCGCTGGGCCACAGTTCACGCGACACCTGCACCA
>CAJAFJ010000637.1 GCA_903938955.1 uncultured beta proteobacterium
ACGGTGAGCATGTACCGCTGCGCACCGAACTCAAAAATGGCGACGTCATTGAAATCGTCACCGCCCCTCTGGCCTCACCCAACCCGGCTTGGCTTGGATTTGTGCGAACAGCGCGTGCCCGCTCCAAAATTCGTCACCATCTCAAAACCCTGGGCCAAACTGATTCAGAGGCTTTAGGCGAAATGATGCTCGCCCAAGCCTTGCGCGCCGAAGGCATTGAAAAGTTGCCGGATGCCTCGGACGAAAATCAACTCATCTGGGAAAAATTACTGCGCTTTAGCGGCAATAAAAATCGCGCTGAACTGTTAACCGATATCGGTTTGGGCAAGCGAATTGCCAGCATTGTGGCAAAACGCCTGCTGACACTGCTGACGGACAGCGGAGAAAAACAAGATGCCTTGCTGCTCACGCGCGAGCGCTTCACCGAGAATGAATCCATCACGCAAGGCGGCATCGTTCTGGACGGAAGTGAAAACGCCTCCGTCAGATTTGCACCATGCTGCCGACCGGTTCCCGGCGATAGCATTCTGGGCTACCTGGGCCGCGGCGAAGGCCTCATGGTGCATGCCACTGACTGCTCCGTGGCCAAGAAACTCATGCACAAAGATCACGAGCGGTTTATCCGTGTCGAATGGTCCGATGAACCCGTGCGCGCTTTTGAAACCGAAGTTCTGGTCACCGTCACCAATGGCAAGGGCGTACTAGCCCGTGTAGCAACGGCTTTGGCCACCGCAGAGGCAGACATCATCCACATTGACATGGAAGATGAAGTCGCCCAAGGCGCCACTGATTTGCGCTTTGTGGTTGCAATTCGCGACCTTGCCCAGCTGGAGACCGCACTGCGAAACCTGAGACGAACACCGTCAGTGCTTAAAGCGCAGCGCGCAAAAAATGCGCAGTAACTCAGCCTAAGCCCGGCGCCGGATATTCAACGCCGGTGACCTCAATTTCGACCAGCCCCGCCGGCGTCACCAACTGCAGCACATCACCCAGCCGGGCTTTCAACAAAGTCCTGGCAATGGGCGACACCCAGCTGACCTGATTCTGCGCGCTGTCGGCCTCGTCGATACCCATGATGGTGACGCGCCGCTCTGTGCCAAGGTCATCCTGATACGTCACGGTTGAACCAAAGAAAATCTGCTCACTCCCATGGTGAACCGTCGGGTCGACAACCTCCGCAATTTCCAGCCGCTTGGTTAAAAACCAAATTCTTCGGTCAATTTCACGCAAACGCTTTTTGCCATAAATATAGTCACCGTTTTCAGACCGATCCCCATTGCTGGCGGCCCAATAAACACTTTCAACTACTTTGGGACGCTCGTTATCCATCAAGTTCATCAACTCGCCATGAATGCGGGCATAGCCCTGCGGCGTGATGTAATTTTTCCCGTGTGACGGCAAGGCAGGCAACTGCGGATCATCTTCGCCCGAGTCGTCTGTTTCTTTGGTGAAAGCCTTATTCATATTGAGTATCTGGTGTTGTCGCCTATAGCGGTGACGATGCACCGCCCAATGAGTTCATTGGACTATAGACCAGGACATGCCAGTGCCTGTATCAATCAACGGCGTCTGACGGTACGAGCGATAGCTGATCCCAGTCAATCATCACCGGTAGCTTTGTATTTGGTATTGCGGCAGGAGGAGCGAAATATCCTGCTACTGGCTGCAAATAGAGAGCGCCAGATGAACGCCACGCAGAATCTGAGAAATAATGAGAAACAGAAACGAAAAAGCCCTAGAACATCTCTGTTCTAGGGCTATCGTTTGGTGCGGCTGGCAGGAATTGAACCC
>CAJAFJ010000638.1 GCA_903938955.1 uncultured beta proteobacterium
GCCAGCGTGATGTCGAGCACGCGCGGATCGCCCTTGGTTTTGCCGAGCACGAAGACACCGCAGGAGGCGTTGTCGGCCACGGTGTCCTGAATCTTGATCTTCCAATCCACAATGCGTGAATCGACGATTTCGAAACAGGGCAGCACATAGTCCGTGGCGCGGATCACGTCCATCGCGGTGATGCCTGGCCCCTTCAGGTCGGCCTTGAGCACAAAGGCCAGTTCGGCCTCGGCTTTGGGCTGGATCATGGTGCCGAGGTCGATGGTGTCGCCTTCCTGGTACACCATGCCGGAGGTCAACATACCGAAATCCGGCTGATAAACGCCAAGGAAATCCTGCACCGGCTTGCTGGTGGCGCCAATCTTCTTGCCGATGATGCGTTCACCCGCCGCCACCCGGCGGGCCACAAAATGCTCCTGGATTTTGTAGGCATCTTCAATCGTGATGTCAGGTTCGCGCTCCAGCAGGGGGCGAACCGGGCTGAATTTGACGAAGGCTTCATACAGCTCATCGCCGTAGTGTTTGATTTTTAGTTCGTCCATAAGGTTCTCAAAGTTTCACGCAGATGTTGCGGGTTTCGGTATAGAACTCCAGCGAGTGAACACCGCCTTCACGCCCGATACCGGATTGTTTGGAGCCGCCAAAGGCGGTGCGCAAATCGCGCAGGAACCAGCTGTTGATCCAGGTGATCCCCACTTCGACGCGGGCCGCCACTCGGTGCGCGCGGGCCAGGTGGGTCGTCCAGATGGTGGTCGAGAGGCCGTAGTCGTTGGCATTGGCCAGGTTGATCACTTCGTCCTCGGTATCGAACGGGCAGATATGGCAGCACGGTCCAAAAACTTCCTCGCGCACGACGGACGCGGTTTCCGGCAAGCCGGTCCAGATCGTCGGTTGCACCCAGTGCCCCTCTGCCAGATCGGCCGGCATGGTCGGCACGCCGCCACCGGTCACGATGGTGGCACCCTCGGCCTTGGCTTTGGCGTAGTAGGACATCACTTTCTGCTTGTGCTCGGCACTGATCAGGGGACCGTAGTTGGCGTTGTGATCGTCAGGGCGCCCGAACTTGACCGCCTCGGCCTTGACCTTCAAGGCTTGCACGAAGCGCTCAAAAATAGGCCGCTCCACGTAGACCCGCTCCGTCCCCAGACAGACCTGACCAGAATTGAGAAACGAGGAGCGGAAAATACCGTCCACGGCGGCATCAAAATCGGCGTCCGCAAACACGATGCCGGCATTCTTGCCGCCCAGCTCGAAGGACACGTCACGCATGCCCTCGGCTGCGGCTTTCATGATGGCAGTGCCGGTACGTGTTTCACCGGTAAAGGTAATCGCGTCCACCAGCGGATGCTGGGTCAGGTATTCGCCGGCGGAATCCGGGCCAAAACCATGCACCACGTTGAAGACGCCTTTCGGAATACCGACGGCATTCATGACTTCACCGAGCAGCGTCGTGGTCAGCGGCGTTTCTTCCGAAGGCTTGACGACCACCGTGTTGCCACAGGCCATCGCCGGGCCGACTTTCCAGGTCATCAACAGGAACGGCGCGTTCCAGGGCGAGATCACACCCACCACCCCTTTGGGCACACGAAGACCGTAATTGAGGGCACCGCGCCCATCCGGCGTCGGCATTTGAAACGACTCGGTGGGCACGTTCTTCACAATGTCCGCGAAGACCTTGAAATTGGCGGCACCGCGTGGAATAAATGCGCTGGTCATGACGTGACGTGGCTGCCCGGTATCGGCCATTTCAGCCTCGACGAAGTCCTCGAAGCGACGCGTAATCTCATTGGCCACCCCGTACAACAGGTCCACGCGCTGATCGGTCGTCAGACCGCCCCAGACACCCTGGCGTGCAGCATGTGCGGCACGCACGGCCGCATCCACATCCGCTTTGCCGGCCTCAGAGACACGGGCGATCAGCCGGTTGTCGACGGGTGATCGCTTGTCAAAGGTTTTTCCAGCGACACCATCCACGAACGCGCCGTTGATGAAATTCTTGATTAGTTGCATGACACTCCTTGCTAAATTCCCGACGATCGGGCGAATGAAATTACGTTTTCAGGCCTTGGTTTTGCCAGCGTAAGGTCAGTTTATGAGCGACCTACCAATACCGTCCAATACCAAATTTCAACAAACTCAATATCAGTTAAGTATGAATATGGGCAAGCCAATGCCTGGCTCGCCGCGTTTAGATAGACCGAAACAAAGGGCTGCGCACTTGTTGTGCATCGCCTGCAGAAATGAACTTTTCAGAGTAGATATCGCGCTCGAACAAGCGGCCCTGCATCAAGGTGCTGATACAGGCATCGATCATCAGTGGCGGGCCACACAGATAGGCCTTGTTGCCCCGAAAGTCATTGTTGAAATGCGCTTTGGCGGCCTCGTGCACAAAGCCGCGAAAGCCCTGCCAGTCACTGCCTTCGGACTCACCGGACAAGGCCGGGACGTAGTTGAAATGAGGGTGGCGCTCGGCCAGGGCCGTGAATTCATCGTGGTAATACAACTCGGCCCGTGTTCGCTGGCCGTAAACCAGGGTGATCGGCAGTTCGCAGTCTTCGGCCAGCAGATCAAGAATCATGGAACGCGGGCTCGACAAACCCGAACCGCCCGCCATGAAAATCATGGGCACGCGTGCCGATTTTTTGACAAAGAAACGGCCGTAGGGGCCTGAAATACGCACCCGTTCGCCCACCGCCATCTTTTCATGCACATAGGCCGTCGCCTGCCCACCGGCCACGATACGGATGTTGAGCTCCACCTCACCACCCGGCGTGGGCGCACTGGCCAGCGAAAAAGCGCGCGTGCCCAACCCACCCGGAAAATGCAGATTCACATACTGCCCGGCCTGAAAGTGGATGCCTTCGGGCGCATCGAGTTTGACCCAGACACCCTTGATGGTCGGCGTCAGGGATTCGATGCGGCTGACTGCACCGTCGTAGTCGCAGACCGGCAGATTTTCTGCATCCTCATCCTCGTCAATCTCAGCTTCAATCACCACATCGCTCTGCGGCGTGGCACAACAGGCCAGACACTTCTGCTCTTCGCGCTCGAAATCCATGAGCGCAAAGGGGGAGACGGGGCCGTGGTCCACCTCACCGTCGACCACTTGCACTTTGCAGGTGGCGCACAGCCCGTGGCAACAGGCGTGGGGCAGGTAAACGCCAGCGCGCAAGGCGGCATCCAGAATGGTTTGCCCCTCTTCGACCTCAATGGTCTGACCGAGAGGCATGATGGTCAGCTGATAGCTCATGGTGTGCCTTAGTCTTTTGCGCGTAGCGTGTGGAGATTCGGTGTCCGAAAACGGATTTGGTCCTTGTGTCCGACCCCGTTGTCAGCCAGGCTGGCGTCGAAGTTCGGCGTCCAGGGCTGGTTGGATTTGAGCCATTCGACCTGGGCCCAGTCGACGCTGGCCCCATCAGGATCGGGTTGCACCAGCATCTTCAGCGGGCCTTCGACCATCTCTTTGAACAGCATCTGTGGCGGAACGCAGAGGAGGAAGGGGGCTGCAAACAGCAAATGCTGATCCCAACTCACGTAGACCAGCTGCTTGCCATTGAAGTTGGCCACGAGGTCGCGGGGTACACCCACGTATTCTTTCATTGCGGCGACGGGCATATTAATTCTCCTTGTTGTCATGAGCGGGAAAGCGCCGCCAGCTCAGCGGCCAGCGACTTTCCCGGATTTATGGGGTTCGAGTTACTTGTTGGACATGGCCATGCCACGCCACTTTTCAAAATTACGCTCGTCCTGCGAGCCGACAAAATCACCGTTGTCGACGCCGTCTTGCATGCCTACCCAATTCATCCAGGCACCAATGTCGCCGCTGAACGGGTCCTGGAACAGGGCCGGCATGGGCAACCACGCTTGCACATACTTCTCAGGCTCATGGGCAAAGATGTCCTGGCAGCCATCCGAGCAAAAGTGGTATTTTTCGCCCTTGTAGACGGTCTCGCGGTTGCACAGCGTGGTCGGATCACCGGGCTCGGTAAACACCACCGGCAACTGGCAGGTCTGGCACAACTTGGCCAGGCCAAAGTTCTTGAACGGAGTTCCGGCAGCGGCCAGTTTCTTGATGTGGTCCCAGCGTGGGCGGTAGTATTTGTCGAACGTGGTGGGGTACTTGGCCGACAGCCATTCCATGTCGTCGTCCGACGGAATCCAGCTGTGGAAGGC
>CAJAFJ010000639.1 GCA_903938955.1 uncultured beta proteobacterium
AGCGCCTGCACGCCCAAATGCTGCAGCATGAATTCGTGACCACGCTCGCCGGAGCGGTGCGCAAACACACAAGCCTGCAACACCAGCGGTTGCAAGGCGTTGGCGACCAGCACGGCGGACGTGGCAATAAAGCCATCGACCACCACCACGCGGCGCTCGTGCGCTGCTTGCAGCACGGCACCGACCATGGTGGCAATCTCGAGACCACCTAACGCGGCCAGCGCGTCCAAAGGTGTTGTAGCGTCCGGGTGGCGGGCCAGCACTTCGCGCAGCACGGCGGTTTTGCGTTGCACGGCAGGTGCGTCCAGCCCGGTGCCAGCGCCGGTGCACACATCAATGTCCAGCCCCGCCAGGCGCGCCAGCAACAGCGATGCGGCCGAGGTGTTGCCAATGCCCATTTCGCCCAGCAGCAATGCGTTGCCAGGCAAACCCTTGACCAGATCACATCCGTTTTGCAGCGCTTGCTGGCATTGGGCGGCAGTCATGGCGGGCTGGGTGGACGAATCGGCCGTGCCCTTTTCACCACCGGCCACCTTGCGCACCAACAAGCCGGGGCGCTGCGTGCCATCGGGCAGGCCAGCCAAAAAGTCATGGTTGACACCGCAATCCACCACCGTCAGGCTGATGCCGTTTTGCCGCGCCAGCACGCTCACAGCCGCGCCACCGGCCAGGAAATTTTCCACCATCTGCCAGCTCACGTCGCTGGGAAACGCCGAAATACCGCGGGCCGTCAGACCGTGGTCACCGGCAAACACCACCATTTGCGGCTGCTCCAGAGCGGGCGACTCGGTACCCAGAATCTCACCCAATTGCAGCGCCAGCGCCTCCAGCCGTCCCAGTGAACCGAGCGGCTTGGTTTTGTTGTTGAGCTTGTTCTGCAGCGCCAGGGTCAGTGCAGGAGTGCGGATGTCAGCCAGCGTGGGGAGTGTGGTGTTCATGGTGTGCGGGGGGTTGGAAAGGGGTGAACTTTAGGAGTTAAAGCGAATAAGAAAAAGGGACAAGGTCAATAATTTTGAACAAAGGCCGCGTGAGCCGACCTCAAGCCAGCAAGCCCTGCAAAAAACCAGGTTCAAAGTGCTGTTCGATGTAGTCGGCCAGGCCGTCAAAGACCAGATCCAGCGTCGGCACCGGGCCGTTCAAGCTAGCGCCAAACAAGGCTTGCAAAGCAGCGGGGTCTTCAAACAGGCCATGCAAATACAGGCCCAACACGTTGCCCGCACCGTTTTGCCAGGCCAGTCCATTGGGCATGACAACACGAGCAACGTCGCCCGCTTTGGCCATGGCCGGGTGCTGTGACGTTTGACCGTGGTGAATTTCGTAACCAGCCACTTGCACGCCCGCCAGTGCGGCCCAGGGGGTTGACACAGGTTTTTGAACGGCCGCGTTGTCGATCTGTTCAACCGGACTGGCCATGCTGGCATCAAACACCGCCTGGGTGTGCTGCACGGTTTTTTCAGCCTCGAACACCGTGACCAAAGGCAGCAGCCCCAAACCGGGCGCGTTGCCATCAATGCCGTGCGGGTCAATCAGCGCCTCGCCCAGCATTTGCAGGCCGCCGCAAATGCCCAGCACCGCGCCGCCCTGCCCCGCGTGCGTGGCAATGGCCCGGTCCAACCCCTGCTGGCGCAACCAGGCCAGGTCGCCGCTCGTGTGCTTGGAGCCCGGCAAAATTATCCAGTCGGTGGACGCCAGCCCGGCCAACTCAGCGGGGCTGCGCACCCACTGCAGGCGAATACCGGGGATGTTTTTAAGCGGCTGAAATTCGTCCAAATTACTGATGCGCGGGTAGGCGATAACGGCCACCGTCTTGGTCACCGCGCCTTGGGCGGTGCTGCGGTCGTCAAACACGCCGTCTTCTTCCGGCAGGCCGTGCTGCCACCACATCGGTAGCGTGGCCACGGTGGGGATGCCGGTCAGGTCCTGCAGCATCTGCGGTGCCGGGGCCAAAAGGCTGGCGTCGCCGCGAAACTTGTTCAACACAAAGCCCTTGATCAGCGCGCGCTCCTCTTGCGGCAGCAGCGCCCAGGTGCCGTACAGGTGGGCAAAGGCGCCGCCCCGGTCGATGTCAGTCACCAACAGGCAGGCCGCGTTGCTGTGCAGCGCGACGCGCATATTGACGATGTCGCTGCTGGACAAGTTGATCTCGGCGGGCGAACCGGCGCCTTCAATCACCACCACGTCGTTCTCGGCGATCAACTCGTCCAGCGCCGCCGCGATCTGCGGCCACACCTTCAGACTGCGCCCGCGCCACGGCATGGCGGTAAGCGCTTCATCGACCTGCCCCATCAGCACCACCTGGCTATGGGTGTCGCGCTCGGGCTTGAGCAAGAGCGGGTTCATGCGCACCTCGGGCACGGCGCGCGCGGCCAGCGACTGGAAATACTGCGCGCTGCCAATCTCGCCACCCGCACCGGCCGCAACCGATGAGCCCGCCGCAGCCGCCACGACGCGAGCGTTGTTGCTCATATTCTGGGCCTTGAACGGCACCACTTTGAGGCCCTGACGGGCGTAGTAGCGGCACAGCGCGGTCGTCAGCCAGCTTTTGCCGGCGCCGCTGGTGGTGCCGAGCACCATGATGCATTTGGCGGTCTTTTTGTTGGATTCAGTCATTGGAGGGAGATTCACTAGAGTGTGGTGTTGGCCGCGATGCCTAATTGCACGCTGGCCGCTAATAAACGCTTATCGCGAGTCCAGAGCAGCGAGCCCGGCGTGAGCAGTACCGCAGCCAAAAGATGGGCATCGATGTAGCCAATACCCAGGCCGAAAAGACCCTTTTCGCCAATGAAACGAAGCACTTCCGGCTCGGTCGCTACCGCCGACTGCGGCATGTCCTGCAAGGCGCCCAGCACCGTATCGCGGTTGCGCAGATTGCCCAAGGCCAACTCACCAATCACGAATGGATGGACCAGCACCTGGCCCGCTACAAGCAGTTGGGTCAGCCGTTCATCGCTGGCGCGCAAATGGTCGATCCAGATGGAGGTATCGACCAAGATCATGCAGGCTCCGTTTGGCGTCTTGGCACGGCTTGCAGCGCTGGCTCGGAGCCGCCCAACAGGGCGAGTCGCTTGGCGCTTTCGCGTTGGATCAAGGCGCGCAATGCCTCGCGTACCAGCGCGGCTTTTTCTGTCACACCGGTTAACGCTTCGGCTTTGGCAAGCAAATCATCATCAAGGGCAATGGTGGTGCGCATGGCAATTTCCTTTAGTTTTAAGCATCAATAGTAGCACCCAACAATGCCTTAAAAAGTGCCATTAGGGTATCAATTACCTTGCAAGGCCAGCGCCAGCGCATCCTGCGCCTCCGGTGGCAACACGCCCAGGCGCACATGACCTGGCAAGCCAAACGAGGTGGTGTCGCGTAGTTTGATGCCAGCGGTGCGAAGCTGGGTCAGGTTACAGCCAGGCGCCGGGCGGGCACAGAAAAAATTAGCTTCGCTGGTCAGACAGTGCCAGCCGAGCGCTTGCAGCAGCTTGATCTGGCGCGCTTTCCAGTCACGCAAGGTGAGCAAACTACCCGCCAGCCAAGTCTGCACGTCGGGTTGCACCCAGGCTTGCAGCATGGCCACACCGTGCGCACCGACAGGCCACGAGGGGCACAGGCGCTCCAGCGCGGTGACGGTTTCATCTGAACCCAACGGCGCAATGGCGTAGGCAGCGCGCACGCCGGTCAGGCCCAGCGCTTTGTTGGGCGTCCACATTTGCCAGACTTGGGCCAGTTGGTCGTCGGTCAAGCTGGGCTGGCCGCTCAAGCGCAAGGGTTCGTAAGCACGGTCCAGCACCAACGGGGTGCGGCGAACGTCAGAAAACCCTTCGTCAAGTTCTGGGTGAACAGTTTTGGCCTGCAGGCTTGTACTTTGGCCGCTGCTTGAGCCTTGATTTTGATGGGTGTTGCGAAGGTCAAGCGGCCACAAAGCGTGCGCCCCACCCAACGGGCTGGAGGGCTCGCAGACCCAAACCAGTTGGGCGTCCTCTGCTTGCGGAATTGCGGCCAAGCCCCAGGCCTGCGCGGCTTGGGCGTAGTCGCCGTAGCTGTGGGGCGGCAGGTAGACACGGCCTTGGCGCAGGCCCATGCCCGCAATTTCGCCCCTCTGAGCCAGCCCGTTGCCGCCATTAACCCGTTGCGCCACGCAGGCGGTGATGCGAAAAATGAATTCGCTGGCGCTGCCGGCCAACACCACGCGCCAGGCGTCTACTCCGTGGAATTGCGCCAACTGCGCGCGCAATGCGGCGTAACTGGCGTCGGGGTAGCGCGTGGCATCGGCTTGTTGCACGGCGGCCACAGCGATGGGACACGGGCCGCAGGCGTTGCTGTTGGTGGAAAAATCAAAACGCGGCACGCCCAAGGCGTCCGGCCCGCCGTGAATGCGCGGG
>CAJAFJ010000640.1 GCA_903938955.1 uncultured beta proteobacterium
GCGGTGAGCAAATCCCCGCTGGGCCGCTTGGTGAAGCTCGAAGAAATTGCACAGCTCTGCACCTTCCTGTGCGCTGATGCCTCGTCCGGCATGACCGGTCAGACGATTTATGTGGATGCGGGCTGCCACGCGGTGGCGTAATCGTCCTGAACTGAACGACAACGTCACTGATAAACCGTGTGGCTTCTGCGCTGCTGGCCCAATTGGCGGCGCATAACGCCCACCGTGATGAATCCCGAGAAACTTGGTAAAGAAAAAAATGGCAATTCTTGCAGTCAACGCGGGCTCGTCCTCGCTCAAATTTTCTATCTATCCCCTGGTCGCGGACCAAGTTCAGCCCAGCGTGCTCAACGGCAACATTGAAGGGCTGGAGCCGGGGGGCTCCGCTGTTTTAGGCTGGACATTTCAGGGTCAAAAACAAAGCCGCAATCTGCCGGCCACAGACGGTGATTCGTTCGAGCAGGCCCTGCTCCACCTGGGTGAATTGTTGATGGGCGAGGCCGCCATCCCCCAGATTGACGCCATCGCCCACCGCGTGGTTCACGGCGGCAAAGAGTTCTCCGACAGCGTATTGGTGACGGACGAGGTGCTGGCGCAACTCACTGCGCTTAACTCGCTGGCGCCCTTGCACCAACCGAACAACATGAAAGGCATCCGTGCCTTTAAAAAGGCGTTTCCCACCCTGCCCCAGGTGGCTTGTTTTGACACCGCTTTCCACGCCACGATTCCTGAAATGGACTACACCTTTGCGCTGCCGCAGGCCTTGGCAGACCAGGGCGTGCGCCGCTACGGTTTTCATGGCCTGTCGTACCAATACGTCATGGGCGTGTTGCAGCAACGCAGTGAGAAAGCCAGCGGTCGGGTGCTGATGGCGCATCTGGGCAATGGCGCCAGCCTGTGTGCCGCACTGGAGGGGCGCAGTTGCGCCACCACCATGGGTTTTTCAGCGCTCGACGGCTTGATGATGGGCACTCGCTGCGGATCGCTGGACGCCGGCGTGCTCTTGTACCTGCTGGAACAGGGCTGGGACCATGCGCGACTGCAAACATTGCTCTATAAGCAAAGTGGTTTGCTGGGCGTTTCGGGGATCTCCGCCGACATGCGCCGCCTGCGTTCTGATGACAGCGCCGGGGCCAAAAAGGCCATCGACCTGTTTACCCATCGGGTGGTGCGCGAATCAGGTTGTCTGGTGGCATGTTTGGGCGGTTTGGATGTGCTGGCCTTCAGCGGCGGCATTGGTGAGCATGATGCCGTGTTGCGGGCGCAAGTGGGCGAGCGTATGCGTTGGATGGGGGTGGACATTGACCCCGTACTCAACCAGCAGGCCACGGGCAATGAGGTGATGAGCATCCACACCCCGGGCAGCCAGGTTCAGGTTTGGCTGGTGCCCACCGACGAAGGTTTTGTCGCTGCCAAGGATGCGGCACGCCTCATCTGACAAAGAAAAGTCGAATATGCGGTAAAAAATTGCCGTGTACGCAAAAATTTGCGATAATCGCTGGTTCCCCTGATTGAGTCAGGGGAGTTATTAAACGGCCCGCCCAGTTTTAACCGTGGTGGGTTGTCGTAGAGCCCTTTAGGATTTTCAAAATGAAACGCACTTA
>CAJAFJ010000641.1 GCA_903938955.1 uncultured beta proteobacterium
AAAGGGGTAAACCATGAATGCACCACGCCACGAAAGCCACGACGAAACCGTGGTTGCCATGCTCAAAGCAGACCCGGACTTTGCCAACGAGTATTTGGCTGCTGCGCTCGAAGAAGCAGAGTTGCCGGGTGGTCAAACAGCGCTGCTGGCCGCGCTTCGCCACATTGCAGAGGCCCAAGGCATGACTGCAGTTGCTGCGCGTGCTGGCATACCGCGTGAGAGTCTTTACCGCGCTCTGAGTCCGAAAGGCAACCCGACCATCAAAACCTTTCTGGCCGTTGTCCGTGGGGCCGGCCTGCACTTGGAAGTAAGCCGTGAGCCTGCGCACGCTTGACCTGAAAGTTTCGCGATGACCGATAAACAACGATTTGCCAGCGTTTGGGATGCCATTGAAGATGCGCCAGAACAAGCGGCCAAGCTGCGAGCACTCTCTGAATCAAGAATGAACTTGGCTGAAGCAATCGGTGGCGGCATGAATGCACTGCGCTACGAAAGTAATGATGACACTGTGGTGGCTATGCTCAAAGCAGACCCCGAAACCCGCACAGAATACGACGCAATGGCCAATGAGTTTGAAATGGCCCGTGAACTGATTGCCGCCCGAAGCCGTGCCGGCTTGACTCAAGGCGAAGTTGCCGAGCGTATGGGCACCACTCAGAGCGTTGTCGCCCGTCTGGAGTCCGGTAGGCGTGCACCATCCATGCGAACCGTGCAGCGGTATGCTCAGGCTGTTGGTGCACGTGCGGTAGTGCATCTTGAATAGGCATGAAAAAGCCAAAATGTGCCACTGGCACTGACTTGGAGAGGGCCAAGCGCGAAGCTGCTGTCGATGCCCCAATTGATAACCAGTTCGGCCCGTATGACCCCAGCGATACCGCCACCGTATCAGCCTACTGGCAACTGGCAACCATTATTAGAGGCCGGGGCAGGCCGCCCGTAAACGTCAAGCGCTCGACCTTGAACATGCGTGTGGACGCATTCAAAGCAACCGGGCAGGGCTGGTAAACCCGCATCAACGCCGTGCTGCGTGATGCCGTGGCTCATGGTGTGACGAAGGACAGTTAACCAATTTTTCCCCAGCTAGACCCGCCTGCAAAACGGGTTGAACAGCCTGGCCCTCGACTGGCCTGCTAGGGCATTCTCAACCGAGGTGGCGCGAGGGCTCACATTCCGAAAGCCCCCGGCTTTGCCGGGGATGGTTACTCGGCAGGCCGGACACACAGGACACCCCTAAAGGGTTGTGTCCCTGTCCGTCCGGGTAGGCTAGCCCGGACAAGTTCGCGTGTCCGGGTCTGTCCAGCTTGTCCGCCTTCCTCTGAAAACCCCTGTAAATTGCTTATGTTCGGGTCTGTCGGGCTAATTTTTTCAGTACTTGCGTTTTGCTATCTAAAGATAGTGTCATGTTCTGGTCATTTGGTCCATACAAAACCGTCCAACGTACCCACCAACTTCAGGTCTATGAGTTGACACCTGGCACGGTGGAATGCTTTGCGTTTGCTGTCCTGTTCTGCGTCAGCTTCAGTAATTCCGGCTCGGTAGCAGGCCTGTCGCCATGCATCTTCTGGCACGACCTTGCTAGGCGCAAGCACCCCGTAACAGGCTTTAACTTCCTGCGGGGTAGTGGTGCCCAGTTCGTCAACCGCCAGGCGCAGCGCATCAAGCGCAACCTTCGAGCCTCTTGGCAACTTGTCGCGCCTGCTACTGACAGTCTCCACAATCGCGCCAGGCGACACCACGCACGATGTAACCGGGTCGCCATAGTCATCAGTTCCCAGCGTGTCGGCGCCGATTGAATATTGAGCCAAGGAGGGGACGGGCACGACGATCTTGGTGTCCTTGCCACTGGCCGCACGGCCAGCTCAGACTGCGGACCTTGGTGCAGTGCTGCCGGTTACGCCATTTGCTATGAGCGGCAGTCTCAAAATCCTCATCGTCGATGATGAAGCCGCCATTTCTGAACTGCTACGCATATGGGCCAAAACAGCAGGATATAACGCCGTTTTGGCAAATTCTGCAGACGATGCGCTCAAACTGTTGTCGACCAACGCGTTTGATGTACTACTGAGCGACATCAAGATGCCTGGCGAGCTTGACGGCATTGCGCTGGCGGAAAGGGCCAGTTCTATGTACCCAGATATGAAGATTA
>CAJAFJ010000642.1 GCA_903938955.1 uncultured beta proteobacterium
GCAACTGGGTGTACATCTCGTCGAATTTCTGCATAAAAATAACTCCTTAATCTAGCTTAGCAAACTTCAAGCCAACCCTTTAAACCGGCACCCGGTGGTGCCAATAGCGCAAACTTGAAACTCGCTGACATAAAACGCCTTCCGGCTGGTTGGACCGCCAAGTGATCGCACCACAATGGGGCGAATCAACCACCCTGATATGGCGTTCGGCATAACGCACCAAAACAGACGCTGCGGGGTGCCCGTAACGATTGCGATAACCGGCCTGCACCAGCGCAATGTGGGGTTGCACGGCATCCAGGAACGCGGTACTGCTGGAGGTTTTGCTGCCATGGTGCGGCACCAGCAGCACATCTGATTTCAGGGCGATGCCATCCGCTAGCAAACGAGCCTCCTGCACCGCCTCAATATCGCCCACCAACAGGGCCGAATTCGTCGCATTGGAAATGCGCAGCGTGCAACTCATGGCATTGGATTTACGCGTCGTGTCGTAGTCCGCCACCAGCGGGTGCAGCACTTCAAAATCGACACCATCCCAGCGCCAGTGTTGCCCTGCCGCGCAGCGCGTGGCCGGACGCAGCGCCTGCAAGGGATGTTCGGGCTCAATGGAACTCAGCAGATCGGCTTGCGGCTGCATCGCCAGCACGGCCCGCGCGCCGCCCACATGGTCTGTATCGCGGTGGCTCAGTACCACCCGGTCCACAGCCACATCCAGCGCCCGCAGCAGCGGCACCAGCACGCGGTGACCGGCATCGCTCTCCAGACTAAAACCCGGCCCGGCGTCATACACCAAGGCATGGCTGGCCGTGCGCACCAGCACCGCATTGCCTTGCCCGATATCGGCGGCCAGCAGTTCAAACTGCCCCAGGTCGGGGCGCGGGGCCTGCCACAACAGCACCGGCAGCATCAAGGGCACGCCCAGGAACCGCAAACTCCAGGGCAAGCGCATGGTTAACAGCAGACCACCCACGACGCCAACCGCACCGGCCCACCCAGGCGCCTGGGCGATAGAAACACTGACAAAAGACAAGCCGGCCAGCAGGTTCAAATACCAGCTCATGGCCGCTATCGCCCCACTGGCCGCCTCCCATAACGGCGCGGCCAGCACACCCAACATGGCGAGCGGCGTGACCACCAAAGTCACCCACGGAATCGCCAGCGCATTGGCCACCAAGCCGACCACCGACACCTGACCGAAGAGCAACAACGTGAGCGGTGTCAATGCCAGCGTGATCACCCATTGCTCTCTGAACATCGTGCCCACGCGGGTCAAGGCGTGAGCGACGCGGCCCGGTGCGGCGGTGCTTGTGATGCCAGCCTGAGGCGTGCCTGAATCGGTTGCAAACAAAACGCCCACAGCGACAAAGCTCAACCAGAACCCGGCCTGCAACAAGGCCCAGGGGTCCAGTGCCACCACGGAGGCACAGGCCAGCAACCAGACAAAGGGCCAAGGCCATTGCTTGCCTGAGAGCCGCAGCACGCCCACCACGGCCAGCATCAGCACGGTGCGCTGCGAAGGCACACCCCAGCCACTGAAAGCGGCGTAGGCGGTGGCCAACAACACCCCGCCCAGCAAGGCAGCGCTGGGGGCGGCCAACCACAAACCCAGGCGACTGGAGCGCCGCCACCACCAGCCTACAACCCAGGCCGCCGCCCAGGCAAACATGGTGACGTGCAAGCCCGAGATTGACATCAAGTGCGCAACGCCGGTAGCGCGAAAGACATCCCAGTCGGCGCGGTCAATCGCATTCTGATCACCGACCACCAGCGCCGCCAGCAAGCCCGCGTATTTGCGATCAATCACCTGCTCAAAAATGCGATCACGCACCTGTTGCCGGGCAAGTTCGACCGGATGCAGGCCGGTCTGTGCCAGGCGCTTCGCCAGCGCATCTTTGACCCCGGCGCGCACATAGCCCGTGGCCTGCAAGCCTTGCTCCCAAAGCCAAAGTTCGTAATCAAATCCATGCGGGTTACTGCCGCCGTGCGGAGCTTTGAGGCGCACCGTCATTTGCCAGCGCTCACCGGCCGCAAGCGGTGCGGGCGGGCGTTGCAACTCGGCCAATGAGCTTGTATCACTGACACCAAAAACGCTGCTGTACCAACTTAGATAAATACGCGGAGGCACACGAACCGGCTGCCCTAAGTGCTGCGCTGACTCGACATCAAAGCGAAAACGCAGACCCGTCTCATTGCGCTGCGGCATGGCGGCAATGACGCCGGTCAGCACGACGTCCTGGCCTTCAAGCGCCGGCGCCAGGGCGTCGCCCAGAAAAACCGTCGCCCGCAAACCAGTGAGCCCCAGGCCCAATGCGGCAAAGGCCAACACGACCAGCACGGTGCGCCACGACAAGTGGGTAAATTTGAGAACGATCAGCGCAAACAAGGCCAGCGCCAGCAACACCAGCCCCGCATAAATGGCGCCGTCATACAAGTCGGCCTGCTGCAACTGCAGACCCGTTCCCAGCAAAAAACCGAGCAGCGCCGGTGCCATCAACGGCGCCAGGAAGTGTCGGTGCATCCATGCGAAAAACATGCCTCCATGCTAACGCCAGTCTGCTTGAATATTGACCCAAACCGTTAATTCAAAGGCGGTGAGATACTTCACGCTAGGAATTAATATCGACGCCAGCGTCAACTCGGCACGACATCACCCTTTCACGTTAAAAACACCGACTCCATTTTTCAAAAACATCTAAAAAGGAAGCAAGCCATGTCACTTTCCAACACCGCCCTTTCAGCCATTCAGCAGGCAGGTGCCGCCGTTTTTGCGGCCGATGTTGAACTCAAAAATGCCGTGCGCGACTATGCCGACCGTGTGCATGCCGCTATGGCTGCCAACCCCTATAGCTTGGGCAACGACACCATGTTTGAAAACTGGAAGGTGGTGACCCGCCTGTCGCAAGCCATGACCGGGATTGAAGAAGAGCTGAAAAAGGTCTACCACCTCGCCGCCGAACTGGTGGCCGACGACCAGCCACAACTGGTGCCACTCACGCCGCAGGATGAGCCCACGCCCGAGGAGGCTCCGCAAGCGGTTGTGCCGGACAACTTGACTCCGACAGATGTTGTGGCCAAAACAGTCAAACGCAAAGCCAAGCCCGCGGTAAAAAAGGCCGCCGCCAAACCCGGCGCAGCGCCCACGCCCTTGAGCAACGCTGCCAAACTGATGCTGCATCTGAACAAAGTGCTGAATAAGAACGACTTCAGCGTGATCAACCAGACCGAAGTCGCCAAAAAAACCGGCATCCCACTCGGCTCGATGACCGCCGCCATCAAGAAGGCCGTCGACAAAGGAATGATCACCATCGGACCGGCGGGCAGCCTGAAGTTGACCCCGGCTCAATAACGACCACCCCTGAAACCCGGAGGCAAGCCAACTGGCTTGCCTCTTTTTATTTACAAAACCATTAGTGAGATTTTTTATGCGCCAATTTTTTAAAACCTTGCGTCTGATCCTGGGCCCGTTCATGCTGCTGTGGGAAATTATCAGCCGGCCCAAAGGTCTGGTGCGCCCCGCCGCGACGCAAACCCGGGTGGATCAGGACTGTAAAAGCCTGGTGCTTTACCAATTTCAGACCTGCCCTTTTTGCATCAAGGTGCGTCAGGAAATATGCCGTTTGTCGCTGAACATTGAACGCGTTGACGCGCAAAAAGAAGGCCAGCACCGTGACGACTTGGTGCGTGGCGCGGGCAAAGCCAAGGTGCCTTGCCTGAAGATCACCGACCCGGCCGGCAATAGCCAATGGCTGACGGATTCCGGCAAGATCATCGCCTACCTTCAGGGTCGTTTTGCCAGCGACAAAGCGCTGGCAGCCTAACGACCGGGCCGGCTAGGCCTGTACCTCCCTGGCCACAAACGCCAGGGAATCAGCGTCGACCTTACGCCACCGCGTGGCAGCCCGCATCCACATAAATCGTCTGACCGGTCATGCCGGACGAGGCATCAGCGCACAGGAAGGTGCAGAGCTGTGCAATTTCTTCGAGCTTCACCAAGCGGCCCAGCGGGGATTTGCTCACCGC
>CAJAFJ010000643.1 GCA_903938955.1 uncultured beta proteobacterium
GGCCCAGTCGGTGTCGTTCAGACCCAAACCGCCTTCGGCTTCCGGCACCGACAGCCCCATCAAGCCCTGCGCCGCAATCTTGCCGCGCAGTTCGGGCGAACGTCCAATGTCGGTATCCCAGATTTCGCGCAGCATTTCGGGCGCCGCTTCCGTCATCAGAAAACGACTCACCGAGTCGCGAAAGGCGACTTGGTCGTCGCTGAATGTGAAGTCCATAGTCAGGCCCCCTTCAAGATTTTGGCAAACCGAGCATCCGCTCGGCGATGATGTTGCGCTGAATTTCGTTGCTGCCCGCATAGATCGGGCCGGCCTGAGAAAACAGGAAGCCTTCCAGCCAGTCGTGCACCTCCGGGTCGTCGCACAGTTCAGCCTGGGGCCCAAGAATGCGCATCGCGGTTTCGTGCAGTTGCAAGTCCAGCTCTGACCAGAAGATTTTGTTGGTGCTGGACTCGGCCCCGATGCTGGCACCATGCGCCATGCGACCCACGGTGTGGTAGGAGGCCAGGGTATAGGCCTGTGCGCCCATCCAGGCGCGAGTGACCGCTTCACGAATCGACGGATCCCGGTCGGCACTCACCTGATGCCGACGGTACAGTTGCACCAGCTTCTGGGCACTGCGCTGGTAACGTGCGGGTGAGCGCAGCAGCAGGCCACGCTCAAATCCCGCCGTGGCCATCGCCACATTCCAGCCCTGACCTTCTTCTCCCAAACGGTTGCTGGCGGACACTTTGACATCGTCAAAAAACACTTCAGCAAAGGCCTGTTTGCCGTTGAGCGCGCGGATCGGCCGGATCGTGATGCCTGGCGCATCCAGCGGCACCATCAGGTAGGACAGGCCATGGTGGCGGGTGGATGCCGGGTCGCTGCGGAACAAGCCGAACAACCAATTGGCAAACAGGGCACGGGTGGACCACGTCTTCTGCCCGTTGAGCACATAGTGTTCACCGTCATCTGTCAGCAACGCACGGCTGGTGATGGCGGCCATGTCGGAACCGGCATTGGGCTCACTCCAGCCTTGCGCCCACATGTCATCGCAACGTGCCATGCGTGGCAGGAAGCGCGCTTTTTGCTCTGGCGTGCCAAACTCCATCAAGGTGGGTCCGAGCAACAGGATGCCATTCTGGTTGACCCGTTGCGGGGCATCGGCAGCCCAATATTCCTCTTCAAAAATCAGCCACTCAATGAGGCTGCAGCCGCGCCCGCCCAATTCCTTGGGCCAGGTCACGCTGCTCCAGCCACCTTCAGCCAGCTTGGCCTCCCATTGGCGGTGCTGCTCAAATCCATCACGGGTGTCGTAACTGGCAAACGCCTCGGCCGGGACGTTGTCATGCAGCCAGTGGCGCACTTCGGCGCGAAAGGCGTGCTGGGCGGGGGTATAACTCAAGTCCATCGTCAATTCCTTTGCAATCAGAACTTTGCGTCACGTTTTTCGACGAAAGCGTCACGGGTTTCAGCGGAATCCGGACTCATGTACGCCTGCAAGGTGAAGCCCTGCTCCCAGCGGTATTTATCCTCCAGATTGCCGTCTTCAATGCCGGTCAGGGCTTCCTTGGCGATGCGGATCATGGCCGGGCTTTTGGCGGCGATCTTGGCCGCAATGGCCAGCGCCGTATCGCGCAATTCAGCGCGGGGCACCACCCGTTCAATAGCCCCCAGACGGTAAGCCTCGGGGGCGCCGATCATGTCGCCGGTGAAAAACAGGTAGCGGGTCTTTTGCACGCCGAACATGCGCTGCATGTGCGCCGCGCCACCCATGGCACCCCGATCCACCTCGGGCAAGCCAAAGCTGGCATCGTCAGCGGCGATGACGATGTCGGCCGCGCCACAAATGCCAATCCCGCCGCCCAGCACAAAGCCTTGCACGGCGGCAATCACCGGCACTTTATTGAGGTGAACGGCCTTGAAGGTGGCGTAATTGCCGGCGTTGACCGTGATGATCAGCTTGTCGTTGCTCGCCAGTTCCTTGATGTCGACGCCGGCACAAAAGCCGCGACCTTCAGCGCGAATCACAATCACGCGCACGTCAGGGCGGTCGCCGGTTGACGCGATTTCAGCGGCCAGGCCAAGCCAGCCTGCCGCATTGAGCGCATTCACGGGCGGGCGGTCGATCACGATTTCGGCGACGCCGTTGTCATGGAGTTGGGTATGAAACTGTTGTGTCATTGAGAAGCTCCTTTAGGCCGCTGATGCGGTCATGTTGTTCAGCGCGGTGCGACGCTCGCAGGCCAGCGCCACCATGCCATCAATCACTTGCTGACACGTGTCCAGGCGACCAATCAGTGCCGCCACCTGGCCGGCGGACATCACGCCTTCTGCGGGCTTGCCGTCCACCATGGCGCGCTGCAACAGCATCGGCGCGTTGGCCGCCATCACGGTCTGAGCGACGCTGGAAGCATCGTCACGAAAAGCCTGCCACAGCACGCTGAAGGCGTGCTGCAGGGTCATGCCGGTTTGGGCCTTCCATTGCAAGGCCAGGCTCAGGGCGATACGCAAGCGCTTGAAAGACGACGCTTTTTCAAGCATCAACAGATATTCATTCGGGATCATGCGCTGCGGCATGCCGTCCACCAGGTGTGAAATCTGGATTTTTTCGGCATCTTTGGTCGCCAGATAACGCTGCAAAGTCACCTCAGGCACACCCGAATCACGGGTCATCATGAAACGCGTGCCCATGGCTACACCCTGAGCACCGTAGGCCAGTGCAGCCACCAGTCCACGGCCATCGTAAAAACCGCCTGCGGCGACGACCGGCACCTTGACGGCATCGACCACCTGGGGCAACAGCACCGTGGTCGGCACCGAACCGGTGTGTCCGCCGCCCTCGCCGCCCTGGATCGTGATGACATTGGCGCCCATTTCAATGGCTTTTTGTGCATGCTTGAGTGCCCCCACCGTGGGCATGCAGACGATACCGGCATCGCGCAAGCGCCCAATCACCTTCTTGTCCGGCCCACGACCGTAGCTGACGGCGCGCAGCTTGTGCTTGACCGCCAGGTCCAGCAGTTGCTGGGCATTGGGCTGGAACATGTGAAAGTTCAGACCGAAAGGCTGGTCATCGGTGAGCTTTTTAACGCGCAGAATTTCGTCTTCTATGCGCTCGGCAGCAATCGTTGCACCGGCCAGAAAACCAAAACCACCGGCATTGGTCGTGGCCGCGACCAGCGACGAGCCAGCCACCCAGCCCATCGCGGTCTGGATGATGGGGTACCGGCACCCCAGCAGATCGCACAGCGGGGTATGCAGTTCAGAAACAGTGCTCACGCTTGGCTTTCCTTTTTATTGGCTTGCGCCATTGATTTGGCGTCATGGCCACCGAGGGCACCTGCACCCAGTACCTGACTATGGGCATGGGCAAAATGGTGATAGCCAAAAGCCATATCCATCGTCGCGCGCAAGCCCTGAATCTCTTCGACACGGTTGATCACCTGCTTGGTCAGTGCCAGGCCCAGGCGCGGTTGTTTCGCCATGCGTTCGGCAATCTCCAGCGTTTGTGCTTCAAGTTGCTCACGCGGGACCACCCGGTTGACCATGCCCATCTGGTAAGCGCGCTCGGCACTCATGCGATCGCCCAGAAACAGAAACTCTTTGGCAATGCGCGGGTTCAACTCGTGGGCATGGGCAAAATACTCCACGCCCGGGATACCCATACGCACCACCGGATCCTGAAAGAAAGCATCATCGCTGGCGATGATCAGATCGCAGACCCAGGCCAGCATCAGGCCACCCGCCACACAAGCGCCCTGCACCATCGCAATGGTCGGCTTGGGCAAGTCATGCCAACGCCGGCACATGGCCAGGTAAACCTCTTGCTCACGCACAAACAGCTGCTCAGCGCCCGGCTTGTTGGTATGGTCCCACCACAAGCTCTCGCGCTCAAAGGGTTTGTTGATGTCGCGGCCCGGTGTGCCGATATCGTGCCCGGCACTGAAATGCCGACCCGCACCTTTCAACACGATGACCTTGACGCTGTCATCATCCACCGCACGGCGGAAGCCACTCTCCAGCGCATAGGTCATCTGCGAGTTCTGCGCGTTGTTGAACGTTGGCCGGTTCATGGTCAGGATGGCGATGCCGTCCCTGACTTCATAAAGCACTGGCTCAGCGGTCTCATAGACCGACGCATCCTCACGCGTCACGAAAGAATCACCCGGGTCGCGGCTAGTCATCGTGGCGACCTCAACCCAGCACCGAGGCGCGCAGATTGTGGGGATCAAGCCGGTCGAGCAGGGCCAGCTGCGTCTCGGTCGGCGCCGCAGTCTCTGGCACAAGGTCTGGTACGCAGAGCGCGAAGCCGGTGGCGTCCTGCACCTGAGCTACCGTCACACCGGGATGCAGGGACACCAGCCTAACTTGACGCTCCGGTCCACCAAAATCGAGCACGGCGAGATTGGTGAAAATGAGGCGAATGTCGATCTCATCCAGGCTCCAGCCGCGCGCCAAGCGCGCCGGGTTATAGCCCACCGAAGCCACCATGTCGACCTCCCCCGACACAAACACCTTGGGGCTGTGATTGGGTACGAAGAAAGAGTTGGCGTGATTGATCGAGTTACCCGGAAAGCCACGCACCCCCAGCATCATCGACTTGGGTTTTTCATAGTCGCTGCCAATCATCGAGATATTGGCCTGACCAAAGCGGTCGATCTGGGTCGGCCCCACCATCGCGTGGCGCTTGCCACTCCAGACATTGTCAAAAATTCTGGAAAACCCCATCCAGGATTCACGCTTGGGAACGTAAGCACCACGCGGGCCAATAGGCACCGGCTCACTCACCAGCCAGGCCTCCGAATCGGTCATCATCAAATCCGTGTTGATGGACGTCATGCACAACGAGGCCGCCAGGCGCGGCACGATGCCAATACCGGTGGCGAGCACCTCGCCGTCGTCTTTCCAGGCTTGCGCCGCAGCACAAATGATCCGGTCAACCAAACTTATTTCACGCATGAATGCTCCCATCAAAACACCGGCAGCGGCAAATTGCGAACCGCCTCCATACCGCCTACACGCGCCATGTATTCAGCTTCACCGCAGGTCACATAGCGCTCCACATACTGCTGCCAGCCCGCCGCATCTTTGGCACTGGCCACATACTCCTTGAAGTGTTTGACATCGAAACCGTACAGCGGCGCGCACGAACTGGGGTGAGCCCCACCGGGCAGATGCACGACACCCGTCGTCTGCGAGCGCTCCCAATGCACATAGCGCGCTTCTTCACCTTGCTCAAAATAACTGCTGTCCACCAGCTCATCGCAGCTGACGAAAGTCTGCCGCGCTGCCCGTGCGAACAGATCATCCATGTACAGGTCGGGGCCCTTGATCTGACAGACACCGCGCACATCGGCACGCTCCACATGCAGCAAGGCCACATCCAGCGGCAATGCGGGCATCGCCACCCAGTCTTTGTCGTCATAGGGCGAATTGGTGAGCTTGAGGCCGGGGTTGCGTTTGAGCACATCCGTACCCAGGCCAACTCGGGTCGGGATGTAGGGCACGCGCATGCCCGCCGCCTTCAGGCCCAGCATGAGCAGGCCTTCATCAATCTCCATCACCTCCAGCGCACCGCTCTGACGCGCCATGCGGAAATAGGGCTCTAACGGAATGAAGTCGAGCGAGACAAAGGCGAACACCAGCTTTTTAACCTTGCCCGCAGCGCACAGCATGCCCACATCGGCGCCACCATAAGCCACCACCGTCAAATCTTTGAGCGGACTGCGCAGAATCTCGCGCACCAGAGCCATCGGCTTGCGCCTGGGCCCCCAGCCGCCGATGCCGACCGTCATACCGTCTGTCATTTGGGCGACCACTTGGGCCGCGCTCATTTGTTTGTTTGCCATAGTCGTGTCAAGCCTTGGGACGTGCAATACTGAAATCGTGACCCCACAGGCTCACGCGCGTGAACTCATGGGTAATGTGCTCCTGCCAATCAATCACCGCGCCACCGTAGCCAAACTCAATATCAAAGTTCGACGGGCTGCGCATGTAGAACGATGTCACCCGGTCGTTGGTGTGCTGACCCAGCGTGGCCGTCTGCACCACCTGGTGCTGCTGCATGCGGTCCATGGCACGCCCCACCTCGGGCATGTTTTCAACTTCAACCATCACATGCACACAGCCACTTTCGACCGGAAAACCCGCCACCGCCAAACTGTGATGACGTGCGTTGTTGCAATGGAAAAAGTGAATCGGCAAAGTAGGACCGGCCTCCCCCGCAGGCTGAAAGTTGTAGATGTCCGACAGACCAAAACCCATCACATCTTTATAGAAGTTCGCGGTTTTTTCAAAATCAGTGGACGGCAAGACGGTGTGCCCCATCCCAATGTTGCCAGTGACAAAACGCGACACACCCGCCGGGGAGGCAAAGTGCACAAAATCGGACTTGAAACCCCAGACCAGCTCATGACGGTTGCCCGACGGGTCCTGAAAACTTGCCACCTGCTGCACGCAGCGCAGACGACACAAAGCAGCATCACCCAAGGCCACAACCACACCGGCATCAGCCAAATGACCCAACGCTGCCAGAAATGCAGCCTGACCTGCCACCTCCCAACCCGAGGCGACGTAGGCATCGCGAGCGCCGGTCTGCACCGCAAAACGGAACTGCCGCTCGTCCATGCGCACATACAAACCCCCATCGGGTGACGGTGCCGTCATCATGCCGAGAACCCCCTCGGCATAGGTCTGCCACTTGGAAAGATCAGTGGTTTCGGCCACCACATAAGCCAGTCCGCGGATGTCGATCATTCATTACTTTCTTGCCCCACCCATTGGGGCTTATGGGATGAATTCTCCTGGCTTCGTTTGACACCAACATCGTCCGTTGAGACTAAAGTGAGCGTCTTTTTTATAGGAGCTGTATGCAACAATGCAGGCCCGTTTAGGTGCCTATAACCCTGGGTTAGACAACAAACATGACAAACACAGCCGCTTCGTTTCAGACGAATTCCCTCCACATCACCGGCCAGACGATGTCACGCGCCATGCTGGAGAAACTGCTCACGCAGGACCCACAAACGGCGGTCTTTGAGGACTGCGACTTTGAAGGCGTTGACTTGTCAAGACTCAAGTTGTGCGGTTTTGAATTCCGGGGCTGCGGCTTCATGGAAGCCTCGTTGTTTGCAACTGCCCTGTCAGGAACCCGCTGGAGGGGATGCCGTGGACGTCAGGCCGACTTTGAAGCGGCGGACCTGACCGATGCCCACTTTCAAAACTGCGACCTCAACAACAGTCTGTGGCGTCGCGCCAGACTGTCATCGACTTCATTCGTTGAATGCA
>CAJAFJ010000644.1 GCA_903938955.1 uncultured beta proteobacterium
AGCTTACCCGTGACCCAATCCTGAACGTGTGGAAAGGTGGGGCCTTGCTTGCCGGTAGGAATCAGCAACTCCTTGTCCCCAACGACGCCTGCAGAAGTGACGCTAATTTCAGTGGCGGGCATGTGGGGCTTTCTGGGATGTATTCTCGCCCGCCCTCTCCCATTGGAAGAGGGCGACGCAAGACGTCATGAAGCGTCAGTCGCTCAACCTTAATCGGCCTGCTTGCGCAAAAACGCCGGGATCTCGAAATCATCCATGCCGCCGCTGGCCAGCGCGTCAACCTTGGCGGCCGCTTGCGTGCGGTCGCGGGTGCGCCAGACGCTGGGGGTGGACATCGAACCGTAGTCGGGCTGGGTCGATCCCATACCACTTGAGGCAACCATGCCGACACCCGACAAGGAGCCGGTCACCGGGGCATTCACATGGAATGGCACGTTATCGGTACCGGTGCGCAGCACTTGCAGGGGGGGTGCCGTGCGGCGTGCGCCCATGCGGCTCAGGCCGGTGGCGACCACGGTGACGCGAATCTGGTCATCCAGTGCGTCGTCGTAGGCGGTGCCGTAAATCACATGCGCATCGGGTGACGCGTAGGCGCGAATGGTGTTCATCGCCAGCTTGGACTCAGACAGCTTCAAGGAACCCTTGGCGGCGGTGATCAGCACCAGCACGCCCTTGGCGCCTGACAGGTCGATGCCTTCGAGCAATGGGCAGGCAACGGCTTGTTCGGCGGCGATGCGGGCGCGGTCAGGACCCGCAGCCACAGCGGTGCCCATCATGGCTTGGCCGGGCTCGCCCATGACGGTGCGTACGTCTTCAAAGTCGACGTTGACGTGGCCAGGCACGTTGATGATTTCAGCAATACCGCCGACGGCATTTTTCAGCACATCATTGGCATGCGAAAACGCCTGGTCTTGCGTGACGTCGTCACCCAGCACATCAAGCAGTTTTTCGTTCAGCACCACGATCAGCGAATCCACATTGGCTTCGAGTTCGGCCAAGCCGCCATCGGCGTTGGTCATGCGGCGACCGCCTTCAAATTCGAACGGCTTGGTGACCACGCCCACGGTCAGAATGCCCATTTCACGCGCCACGCGGGCGATGACCGGTGCCGCACCGGTGCCGGTTCCGCCGCCCATGCCGGCGGTGATGAACAACATGTGTGCGCCGTCGATGGCGGCGCGAATGTCTTCCACCGCCAGCTCAGCCGCTTCGCGGCCTTTGTCGGGCTTGCTACCCGCGCCCAGGCCGCTGGTGCCGAGCTGGATGGTTTTGTGCGCATCGCTGCTGCTCAAAGCCTGTGCATCGGTGTTGGCGCAGATGAACTCCACGCCCTGAACGCCGCAACCGATCATGTGGCCCACCGCGTTGCCGCCGCCGCCGCCAACGCCGATCACCTTGATCTGGGTGCCTTGGTTAAAAGCTTCTTCATCAATCATTTCAATAGGCATTTTTTACTCCTTGGGGTTCAATTTTTCGACAGTTATCTAAATTCAATTTGACCGATTGCGGGCGGCGGTGCAGAGGGTGGCTCATGCATCGCCATCGACACGGCGGGCTGGCACGGGCCAGCCAAGTTCTTGTTTTCATGGCTAGAAGTTCCCCACAAACCAGTCTTTGACTGAGCCAAAGGCGGTCTTCATGGAGCCATTTTTTTGCGCGACCTTGAAGCCGCGCATGCGCGCCATGCGGGACTCTTCCAGCAGGCCCATGACGGTGGCGGCGCGCGATTGTGCCACCATGTCCGACAAGGCCCCGCTATAACGTGGAATGCCACGGCGCACGGGCTTGAGAAAGATGTCCTCGCCCAGTTCGACCATGCCCGGCATGATGCAACTGCCACCGGTCAGCACAATGCCGCTGGAGAGCATTTCTTCAAAGCCCGACTCGCGCATGACCTGGTGCACCAGCGAGAAAATCTCTTCTACACGCGGCTCGATCACCCCCGCCAACGCCTGACGGCTCAACATGCGCGGACCCCGGTCACCCAGACCGGGCACTTCCACCTGGGCGTCCGGGTCGGCCAACATTTGCTTGGCGTAACCGCTTTCAACCTTGATATCTTCAGCGTCTTTGGTCGGCGTGCGCAAGGCCATGGCGATATCGCTGGTGATCAGATCACCCGCAATCGGAATCACGGCCGTGTGGCGAATGGCGCCGTTGGTAAAGATCGCCACGTCGGTCGTGCCGGCGCCAATATCGACCAACGCCACACCCAGTTCGCGCTCGTCCTGCGTCAGCACCGACAGGCTGCTGGCCAGCGGGTTGAGCATCAACTGCTCGACTTCCAGACCGCAGCGGCGCACGCACTTGATGATGTTCTCGGCAGCACTTTGGGCGCCGGTCACGATGTGCACCTTGGCCTCCAGGCGAATGCCGCTCATGCCGATCGGCTCTTTCACATCCTGGCCGTCAATGATGAATTCCTGCGGCTCCACCAGCAACAGGCGTTGGTCGGTCGAGATGTTGATGGCCTTGGCGGTTTCGACCACGCGGGCCACATCGGCCGCGCTGACCTCACGGTCCTTGATGGCCACCATGCCGCTGGAGTTGATGCCCCGGATATGGCTGCCGGTGATGCCGGTGTAGACGCGGGTGATCTTGCAGTCCGCCATCAGCTCGGCTTCGCGCAGGGCCTGCTGAATGCTTTGCACGGTGGCGTCGATATTGACCACCACGCCGCGCTTGAGGCCATTGCTGGGCGCCACACCCAAACCGGCGAGTTTGAGCTCGCCGTTGGGCATCACCTCGGCCACCACCACCATCACCTTGGCGGTGCCAATGTCCAGGCCGACG
>CAJAFJ010000645.1 GCA_903938955.1 uncultured beta proteobacterium
AGCATACCGCCCAACCAGCGTTGATCCACGTAAGGAACACCAGCACGCTGCGCCTCAACGGCGACTGTTTCACGTGCTTGGCGCTTGGTGCCAACCATCAGCACCGTACCGCGTTTGGCGGAAATCTGGCGCACAAACTTGGCTGCATCCTGGAACATCGGCAGCGATTTTTCCAGGTTAATGATGTGAATCTTGTTGCGATGGCCGAAAATAAACGGCGCCATCTTGGGATTCCAGAAGCGGGTTTGGTGACCGAAATGGACACCTGCATCGAGCATTTCGCGCATGGTAACGGACATATTTAACTCCAAAGGTTAGGTCTAAAATCCAGTTAGTTTTCACAGCCCTGCAAGCAATTTTGTCGTTGCTTGCAAAAACTGCAACACCTTGGTGTAACTGGTTTGCTAGTTTTTTACTGGGCAGACATCAGCCAGTCCAGTAAAGCCAAAAATTATAACACCCCACCCTGCGCGTGCCTTATGCTTTCAGACCTTCACACGACGCGGCACTTGCTGCGCACCGGCCAACGCCATGCACTCCCAGCCCTTGAGCTGTGTATCGACGCGGCGCAATCAGCCTCATGCCAACATGTTTTCTTGCAAACCCAGTTTGAAGAAGCACGCACGGTAGCTGGCACGCCAAACGTGCAACAAAAACCATTGGCGGGTCTGGCCGTCTCGGTCAAAGACTTGTTTGACATCCAAGGACAAGTAACCCGTGCGGGCTCCATCGCACTGAACGACGCCCCGCCCGCCCTTGAAGACAGCGTGGCTGTGGCGCGTTTGCGCCGTGCCGGTGCCGCTATCGTGGGGCGCACCAACATGACGGAATTCGCCTTTTCCGGCGTGGGCGTCAACCCCCACTTTGGCACACCGGCCAATGTGGCCTCTACCAAAGAGGTTCTCATTCCTGGCGGCTCATCCTCCGGCGCTACCGTCTCGGTTGCCACGGGTGCGGCATTCATCGGTTTGGGGTCAGACACGGGCGGCTCCATCCGGATTCCTGCGGCGTTGAACGGCATTGTGGGCTTCAAAAGCACCGCAAGGCTTGTTCCGCTGCAGGGTGCTCTACCCTTGTCCAGCACCATGGACACGGTCTGCGCCTTGACCCGCTCGGTACGGGATGCTGTGCTGGGCCACGAACTACTGGCCCAGCGAACCGTCACGCGTAGTTCAGCCCCGCTCTCAGCCTATCGACTGGGTGTTGCCCAAACGGTCATGCTTGACGGCCTCGACCCCACCGTCAGCCGTGCCTGGCAGCGCAGCTTGCAAACTTTGCGCGATGCGGGCGCTTGTATTGTTGACCTGCCTCTGCCTGAAATCGGCGAACTGACCCATATCCAGGCCACCGGGGGCTTCTCGGCTGCAGAAAGTTATGCCTGGCACCGGCATCTGCTGGAAAGCAAAGGCGCGCAATATGACCCGCGGGTTGCCGCAAGAATTAAAAGAGGCGCCAGCATGAGCGCCTGTGACTACCTTGAGTTGCAGCTCGCCAGACGCCAGTGGATCCAGAAAATGGAGACCGCCTTGCGGGGCTTTGACGCCATTCTGTCGCCCACCCTTCCCATCGGGGCACCGCCGCTGGCCGAGGTCGCGCCTGGCCCGGAGCGCGACGAGGCTTTTTTTCGGATCAATGCCCTGTTGTTGCGAAATACCAGTGTCATCAATATGCTGGATGGCTGCGCCCTCTCCCTGCCCTGCCATGCGCCCGATGAGTTACCGGTCGGCTTAATGGTCTGGGCGGGGGCCATGCACGATGACATGGTGCTTAATGTGGCCCTGCAAATTGAGAAAATACTGCAAACACAATAGCGACCCACGTCAACTGGCGGTGGGCTGAACGCTATTGAGTTATAGATAAAAGGGATTCATGAAGATTGCAGTTATAGGGGCGGGCATCATCGGCGTCACCACGGCTTACGAGCTGGCCCGTGATGGACACGAGGTCACCGTGCTGGAACGGCGCAACGCGGTCGCCGAAGAAAGCAGCTTTGCCAACGCTGGCATCATGGCGCCGGGTTACCTCAGGACCTGGACCGAGCCCGGCCTGCCGAGCCAATTGTTCCGGCATGTGTTCAGCCACCGTGCACCGCTCAAAGTGGAGCTGTCACTTAGCGGGCGCGAACTGGCCTGGCTGTGGAAGTGGTCTCGCGCCTGCAAGCCAATAGCCAGTCGGCCCAACCGGGGGCATCTGCAGCGCCTGGCGACCTACAGCCGCGAGCGGCTGCAACATATCACCGCCGATCTGAAACTGGAATTTGAGCGTAGCGAGGGTTGCCTCGTGCTGTTGCGCAGTGAGCGCGAGAGCAAGCTGATTCAACCTGACCTGCAGATATTGCGCGATGCAGGCGTCAGCTTCAAGGAACTGGGCGATCAAGAGGCCCGCAAGATTGAACCTGCGCTCAATCCTGACACACCCTTGTTTGGCGCCCTGCACCTGCCCGATGCCGAAGCAGGCAACTGCCGCCAGTTTGCCCACTTGTTGAAGACCGAGGCACAGCGGCTGGGCGTCAAGTTTCTGTTTAACGCCACCGTCACCCATCTATCACCCACCGCCGGCATGGCCCTGCGCCTGTCAGGCGAAGACAGCCCCCGCCAATTTGATGCCGCCGTCTTGTGCGCCGGACCGGATTCGGACCGGCTGCTCGATCCCTTGGGACTGAAGATTCCACTCGCTTCGGTGTATGGCTATTCGATCACCGCCGCCATTCGAGAGCCGCTCAACGGCCCGCGCAGTGCCGTGTTGGATGCCCATTACAAGGTGGACATTGCACGTTTGGGCAACCGCGTGCGTGTGGCTGGCTGCGCTGAATTGGGCGGCACGCCCCACAAGAAAAACACAGCCGCCTTGCAAAATCTGTACAAAGTTTTGCACGCGTGGTTCCCCGGTGCGGCCCACTTATCCGGCGGCGTTCAGGAATGGAAAGGGGCACGCCCCATGCTGCCCGATGGCATGCCGATGCTGGGCGCCAGTGGTATTGCGGGTTTGTGGCTGAATCTGGGGCACGGCGCCAGTGGCTGGGCGCTCAGTTGCGGCTCGGCCAGAGCCTTGGCAGACCAAGTGAGCGGCCGGTCACCCGAACTGGACACCCAGGCATTTGGCCTTCACAGGCTCTGACACTAAATTTATAGTGAACAAAGGCAAATTTTTATACCCTCCAGAAAATTTAACAGACAATCCACGTCATGAGCCCTGAACTCTCCCAAAAACTGGCCGCAGCTGTTGACGGCATGCCCGCTTTCCCCAAAAGTGTCCAGAAAATTCTGGAGCTGACCCGGGACGTGAATTGCTCGCCCAAAGATTTGGTGCAGGTAATTGACAAAGACCCGGTGGTCACGGTCAAGGTGCTGCGGGTGGTCAACTCAGCTTATTACAGCCTGCCCAAGCAAATCACATCCATCAACCATGCGGTGGTGTACCTGGGCTTTAACACCATCAAAAACTTGGCTTTGAGCATTGCGGCGATTGGCATTCTGCCCGCCAGCAATGAAGCGGGGTTTGACGGCCAACAGTACTTGCTGCACTCGCTGTCAACAGCCGGCATTGCCAAACTTTTGGCGCAGCGCCAGGATGACGCTGACCCGATGGACTGCTTTATTGCCGGCTTGTTGCACGATTTTGGCAAAGTGGTGTTTGCGCAGTTCATGCCCAAAGAATTCAAACAAGCGCTCATCATGAGTCAAACCCATAAATCATCGCTGCACCTGGCCTTGCGTGAGGTAGTGGGAACCGACCACGCGGTGGTGGGCGCCATGCTGGTGGAGAAATGGCGTTTCTCTGCTGATTTGGTCGAAACCATTCGCCAACAGTACAGCCCGGACCCCCAAGACACCCCCATGATCGCCTGCGTGTTTGGCGCCAACCAGATCAGCAAGAAACTGGGCTTTGGCTTTGGCGGCAACCCCTACATTGAAGAATTCACCCCCAGCATCACCGAGCGACTGGGCGGCTCGCTAGACGAGGTTATTGTGTCGTTAGGCAACTTGGAGCCCATGTTTGAGGAAGCCAAGATATTTTCGAAAATTTGAGGACATGGCATGAAAATCAGATTTTGGGGTGTCCGCGGCTCCATCGCTTCACCAGGACCCAAAACCGTGCGCTACGGCGGTAACACCACCTGCATTGAAATCCGCACCGACAACAACGAGTTGATCATCATTGATGCGGGCACGGGCATTTTCCCCCTGTCGCAAACCCTGATGGCCGAGATGCCGCTGACCGCCAATGTGTTGATCACCCACTCGCATTGGGATCACATTCAGGGATTGCCATTTTTCATTCCCAACTTTATTCCGGGCAACACCCTGCGCCTGCATGGCGCGTTCGATCCGGTGTCCGGCAAAGGCGTAGAGCAGGTGATGTCCGTGCAGTTGCAATACAGCTATTTCCCGGTACGCGAGGCCGAGATGAAAGGCCGCATCGAATACATCACCCTCGCGCCGGAACAAAGCGTCCAAATCGGTTCCGCCAAAGTCACGCCGTTCCTCATGAACCACCCGGTCATTGACTTCGGCTACCGGATTGAAGCCAACGGGAAGTCAGTGTTTTTTACCGGTGACCACGAACCACCGCAAAACATTTACGAGCCAGGCGAAGATGGCTACGCCGAGTACCAGACCTTCGTCGACGAAAAAGCCGCGGACATTCGCCGCGCCATGCAGGGCGTAGACGTGCTGATTGCCGATTGCTCCTACACCGAGCAGGAATACCCCGCCAAGAAGGGCTGGGGCCACGGCACGTTCAACACCAGCATTCAGTACGCCAAAGAAGCAGGTGCCAAAGTGCTTTTTTGCACACACCACGAACCGACACGCAGCGACGATGCCTTGGATGCCGTGTTTCAGCAGGTGCTGACGGATAACCCGCCACAAGCCGGTCACCCCGAGTATCGACTGGCACAAGAAGGCGAGACTTACGAGTTTTAAACCATTCAAGCTGGGGGGCTTATGCTGAAAATTGAAGTTGGCTCCCGCCTGGCTTTGTATGGGGTGGCGGCGACGCGCCGCATTGAGCGTATCGCCCAAGACACCCTGCCCGCGCACACCTTGATGCAGCGCGCCGGTTTGGCCGTGGCACAACTGGCACTGGCCCTCGCACCCCATGCCCGCTGCATCTGGATTGCCTGCGGCCCCGGCAATAATGGCGGCGATGGTCTGGAAGCCGCCCTGCACTTGCAGCGCTGGGGTAAATCCACGGTCGTCACCTGGCTGGGACATGCCGACACCGCCACGCAGGACGCCGCAGCGTCTTATCTGCGCGCCTTAGCCGCAGGCGTGACCTTTGCGTCGATGCCACCCAGCCAGTACGATTTGTGCATTGATGCACTGCTGGGGATCGGCGCCCAGGCCCGTGATCCAGAACCCCGAATGGCCGCCTGGATTGAGCAAATGAACGAAGGGCGCGCTCCTGTACTGGCCGTCGACATCCCCACCGGCTTGCAAGCCGACACCGGCCACGCCTCACGCCACGGCGTCAAAGCCAGCCACACCCTGAGTCTGCTCACGCTCAAGCCCGGCTTGTTTACCGCAGAGGGCCGCGATGCGACTGGCACGATCTGGCTGGACGAGCTGTCCACCGTCAGCACCGGAGAAGTACCGACGGCCTGGCTCTCGGGGGCGCCAGAGGCACCGCCTCGAGCACATGCCTCGCACAAAGGCAGTTATGGCGACGTGGCGGTGATCGGTGGCGCGCCTGGCATGACGGGCGCAGCCCTGCTGGCCGCCACAGCCGCTTTACACGCTGGCGCTGGCCGTGTGTTTGTCGGCTTGCTGGACGGCGGCACGCTCACAGTGGACCCCCAGCACCCTGAATTGATGTTCAGAGCCGTCAATCAGCTGGACTTTCCGGCCATGACCGTAGTGTGCGGTTGTGGCGGTGGTGATGCCGTCCATCGCCAGTTGGCTCAGGTTTTAGCATCGCCGTCCCCAGTCGTGCTGGATGCAGATGCGCTCAACGCGTTAGTCCTGGACGCACCGCTACAAACCTTGCTGATCGAACGCAGCCAGCGCGGTGCCCTCACAGTCCTGACACCCCACCCGTTAGAGGCGGCCCGCCTGCTGGCTAGCACAGCCAGCGCAATCCAACAGGATCGTCTGCTGGCCGCTCAACAATTGGCGTCGCGTTTTGCCTGTACGGTCGTACTCAAGGGCTCAGGCACCGTGATCGCGGCCCCTGGTGAAGTCCCGTTCATCAACCCGACAGGCGACGCCA
>CAJAFJ010000646.1 GCA_903938955.1 uncultured beta proteobacterium
CCGCTGATGGGCAGGTTAATGTCAATGACTCCGTTGCGGTCGGCCAGCAGTGCCACCGCCAGTTTGACCGGCAAACTGGCAGGCGCGCCCTCCACCTTGTCACCAAACGTCAGCTGATTGAGCACCAGCTTGTTGCTGGCGGTGAGCTGGCCATCCGGCTGCACCTGGTACACCACATCGACACTGAGCTTACCGCGCTCAATGCCATAGCCCGCATAGCGCACCGAATACGGCGACAGCGGGGCCAACTCCAGATCACGCACACGGCCCTGGATGTCCAGCGCTAAGGGGGTGGCCAGCGGATTGAGCTTGCCCGTGATCTCCAGCAAGGCCGTTCCTTCAGCACGCCCGCGCAAGTCCAGATCAGCCAACTGAACGCCGCCCGGCTGGACTTGGGAAGAAAACGCACTGAGTTTGCCCACCAGTTCGGTCAGGTTGGCTGAGTAGTTGGGCTTGATGAAACGATCCGAGAAATTTACCCGCCCGCCCAGCAGGCTGATCGGCCCGAAGCTGATCACCGGTTTGAGATCGGCATTCGCGTTAGCCACGCTTAGCTTGGGCGCCTGCGCTTCAGCCGTGCTGGGCGCTGAAGTAACCGGCACCGGCGCGGTGGTGGGGGCCCTGGATTTCATCACATCCTGAAAATTGAGCCGACCAGCCTCGCTGAGAATGAGACGCGCAAAGAAATCACTCAGCACCGTCTCTTGCACATTCAAGCTGGTGGCACGGCCCGGCACGATGGCCAGGTCCAAGCCGCGCAAGTTCAGGAGTTTCATGCTCAACAACTCTTCACCCTGGGGCAGGCTATTGGCCCGAAACTCTTCAATCGCACTGTCGCCCTTGACTTTGACGACCGGACCCTGTGCCGTCTGGGTGTAACTCACCGGACCTTTAAAGCTGCCTTCCGCCTTGAGGATTTCGAGGTTCAACGCGTCCGCCAGATAGGGCTCAAAGGCATGCAAAGGCAATCGCACGGCCTCTAGGTTGCCCTGCACCGCCAGCGGACTCAATCCCAGCGTGCCGCGCCAAGCCAGTCGACCAGGATGACCGGGGCCGGCGCGCATCTGGGTCGACACATTCATCTGAAAAGGCTTGCGGCCCGTGGTTGAGAAGTTTTTTAATTGCACCGACAGAGCGGCCAGGTCCAACGCCACCGGCTTGGCGTTTGAATGATCCGAAAACGCCAGCGCGCCCCCGTCCAGCGCCAGGTTTTGAATCGCAACACCCCACGGAGGGACAGGCGTGGCTGACGCTTTGCCAGCCACGCTGCCCGCCGCCGTCTTGCGTTCAGCGGTGAGCCAGCGCTCAAACATCCATTGGCCATCGGCTTCGCGCCCCACGGTCAGGCTGGGCTGGTTGACGCTCAGTTTATTGACCGTCACCGTCTGGCGATTCAGGTCAACCTGTGCCTGCTCCAATTGCAGTTTCTTGATACTGGCAAGACGCTTGCGACCCTGGGACAGGTCGACACCGTCAAGCGTCAACTGCTGGACCGCCACTTGCAAGTCGGCAGGTTTCGCCGGATCGACACTGGCTTGCCAATTCACGCCAAGCTCTGCCTTCAGCGTGCCCCCCAGTGTGGGCTTAAGGAACTGGGCCACATAAGGTGCGGCCACCGTGAGGGGCAAGCCACCCAGCGTGGCGGTGACGTTAGCGGCAACGTCCGTCGCACTGCCTTTGAAACTCAGTGCACCCGCCGGGCTCGTCTGATCAGGCTTAGCGCCCCCTGTGGGCATGAGATTCGCCGAACCGCCAAACTGAAAAGGCTGCACAAAGGGCACGGCAATGCCGGTAGCCTCCATTGCCACATCACGCAAACTCAAGCGGGCCACGGGTGCCGTGGCGTCATCCGTCCAGTGGATGGCGCTGCGGTTGACTTGTACCTGGTTGATACCCAGTTTCCAGTCCGTACTTTCAGAACTTTTCAGACCACCCGCCACCGCTGCCTCTTCAACAGAGGTTTTTTTAGTGACCGCCGGTGTCGACAGTTTCGCAAGATTAAGCAGCCCCGACTGAGTCCGATGGACATTCAAGCTCGCACCGCTCAACTCCATCGCCGCCAACTGCGCGACCCGCTCCAGCGGTCGCACATCAGTCAACGAGAGCTTGAGCAAGTCAAACGCCAGCAACTCGGGGCTTTTGGCATCGCGAGTCTCCAGCTTGACGCTTCCCGCCTGCAGCAGGCCACTGAGCTTGACCTGCGTCTTGGGCGATTGCTCAAACACGAGCTTGAGGTCGGCATTGAAGACCGCCGAAGTCAGCTTGACCGGCAGGCTGGCGGGTAGATACACCAAGTACGGTGCCACATCCAGGTCGGTGAGCTTGAAGGTGGCGTCAGTCTTGTGGGTCTGGGCAAAAGGGGTGCCCTGCGCGTTGGAATCAAACCGGCTGCCATTCAATACAAAGGCCAGTTTCGGCTGCACCACCACGTCGCGCTTCGAATCCAGATTACTCAAGAAAGGGAGCTTGATCTGTAAATCGCTTAATTCGTGGATTTTGTCCACGCGCCGGTCCATGAAACTCAGGGCGCCATCAAAAAGCGTCAGGTTATAGAGAGCAAAACCTAAAGGCGCAGAGGCAGGTTGATCGGAGGGAGAACTCAGGCGCGCGAGGATGTCATCCACATCGTAATGACCGCCGCCCAAATGGGTCAAACTCAAGCGCGGCGACGCCACCTCAATCGCATCCAGCACCGGCGCCAACCTGAACAGCGACTGCAATTCAGCATCTATATAGAGACGCTTGATGGCGAGCTGGGGCGACAGCTCAGTCGCGCCTTCAGCGCGCGCCACGGCCAGGTCTTTCAGCGTGAGCTCCAGCGTCCAGGGTTTGAAGTCCACAGCCCCGACGGTGACCTTGCGTCCCAGTTGCGCACTGGCTTCTTTTTCAAGTTGATTTTTCAGAAGCGACGGAACCGCCAGCCAAGCCACGCCCCACAAAGCCAGCACGCCAGCCATGACCCAAAGCGCTCTTTTGAGCCAAATATTGTTTTTTAGTGAGGTGACATTCATGCGTTTGATTCTCGACGCGAAGGCGTTTATCTTCATGGCAAATAGCAAAAAAACAATTTTTTACTTGGTGAGCCGAACCGATGCCAGATTGACAATTCGCAAGCAAAAAAATCGGTAAAAACACAAACTCAGTGCTAGGAAATTAATTAGACACCTTGTTTTTCATCCTTGTAGCACCTTAAAAGACATAACGAATTAACTTGTTATGGTTGACTTGATATATATAGTCCACCTAGAATCCGCCCATCCCAGCCCAAGGCAAGGGATAACCCGCATCCGCTGCCGATCCCGGCATATTCAAATCTCTGCAGAACGCGACCGAAAGACAGCGCAGGATATTGATAGCGTACCAACCCAAACAAGGGCGACCAGTTTTGAACTGCCTGCAGTACAACTCTCAAGCCCGCGCGAACGAAGGAAGAGCTATGACAGCGTCACAAAAATTCACCCAGGGCCTGCGAACATTCGCATCAACCATCGCCCAGGGCTTCTTTGAAATCACCCACAACAGTTTTGCCCTGATCGGGCTGGCTGTGATATTCACCGTCATCACCTTGACGGCCCGTCCTGAACTGCGCCAAATGGGCGAACTCCAACTGTTCAGCTGGTTGCAAAACCGCCAGGTAGCAGAGACCGGCTTCATCACTGAATTGGACGCGATTGACCGCGCCACCGCAACCAACCCCAAAGACTTGCCCAAACAACAAGCCGCCGTGGCCTTCTGGTTGAGCAAAAAATACCAAGTCGCGCCAGAACCCCTCAGCGCACTGGTGGCCGAGGCTTATGACATCGGTATTCGCACCAAACTGGACCCAACCTTGATTTTGGCGGTGATGGCCATCGAATCACGCTTCAATCCGTTTGCCCAGAGTGCCGTCGGTGCGCAAGGTCTGATGCAGGTCATGACCAAGGTTCACAGCGACAAATACGATAACTTTGGCGGTAAATTAGCGGCCTTTGACCCGCTGACCAATCTGCGTGTCGGCGTTAAAGTGCTGCAGGAATGCATTGCACGCGCTGGCTCCATGGAGGGTGGCCTTAAATACTACGTCGGGGCCGCCAACATTGAAGACGATGGCGGTTACGCTGGCAAAGTGATGGCTGAGCACGCCCGCCTGCAATTGGTTGCCCAGGGCCGTCGTGTTCCCTTGATCGCCCCTCAAACAGTGGGGGCCCCCGCCACACCCAAACCCGCGGCCAGCCCGGAAGAGTTGGTGGCTATGCTCAACTCCTGATTGACAGGTTTTGGCAGCACTGGGCCAAATCGATGGTCTGGTCAGTTAAAATTTAACCGTACGCGACTGGCGATAGGCACTCAACCCCTTCGGGTTTGAGATGCTGAAGTGGGCACACCACGGGGAAGCGTACCGCATGGCCACTTGGCCCATGTGTTTAGCCGTTCGCCTGGGCAGCCCTGGTATCAAACACCTGATTCCCAGGCCCATTGTCTTTAAGGACTGCCGTGTACGACCGTAACATTCTCATCGAACAAACCGACCCCGAGCTTTTTGCCGCTATCCGCAGCGAAAACGCACGCCAAGAACACCACATTGAGCTGATTGCCAGCGAAAACTACGCTTCGCCCGCCGTCATGGCCGCGCAAGGCACGCAGCTTACTAATAAGTACGCTGAAGGTTACCCCGGCAAGCGCTATTACGGCGGCTGCGAATACGTCGACATCGCCGAGCAACTGGCGATTGACCGCGTGAAACAAATTTTTGGCGCGGATGCGGCCAACGTGCAACCGCATTGCGGCGCATCGGCTAACGAAGCCGTGTTTCTGGCGTTTTTGAAACCTGGCGACACCATCATGGGCATGAGCCTGGCTGAAGGCGGTCACCTGACCCACGGTATGCCCCTGAACATCAGTGGCAAGTGGTTCAACGTGGTGAGCTACGGCCTGAACGACAAAGAAGAAATCGACTACGAAGCGATGGAGCGTAAAGCCCATGAGACCATGCCCAAGCTCATCATCGCTGGCGCATCGGCCTACAGCCTGCGCATTGATTTTGAACGCTTTGCCAAAGTCGCCAAAGACGTTGGCGCCATCTTCATGGTCGACATGGCTCACTACGCCGGCCTGATTGCCGCCGGTGTGTACCCCAACCCCGTGCCGCATGCTGACGTCGTGACGTCGACCACCCACAAGAGCATGCGCGGCCCCCGTGGCGGCATTATTCTGATGAAAGCCCAGCACGAAAAAGCCATCAACAGCGCCATTTTCCCCGGCCTGCAGGGTGGTCCGCTGATGCATGTGATTGCGGCCAAGGCCGTGGCGTTCAAAGAAGCACTGGCACCTGAGTTCAAGATTTATCAGCAACAAGTGCTGGTCAACGCTCGCATCGTGGCTGAAACGCTGACCGAGCGCGGCCTGCGTATTGTGAGCGGTCGCACGGAGTCCCACGTCATGTTGGTCGATTTGCGCGCCAAAGGCATTACCGGCAAAGAAGCCGAGGCGGTGCTGGGTGCTGCCCACATGACCATCAACAAAAACGCCATCCCCAACGACCCGGAAAAACCCATGGTCACCAGCGGCGTGCGCATTGGCACACCAGCCATGACCACCCGCGGCTTCAAGGACGAAGAAGCCCGCATGACGGCGCATCTGATTGCCGACGTGCTGGACAACCCGCGCGACCCGGCAAACATTGACGCCGTGCGCGCCAAAGTCAACGCCCTGACCGCCCGCTTCCCGGTCTATGGTTAATTGCGGGACAGACCGCAGTTACACGAAGTGAGTAAAAACCGATGAAGTGCCCCTTCTGCAGTCACTCCGAAACCCAGGTGGTGGAGACACGGATTTCTGAAGATGGGGACTCCATCCGCCGCAGGCGCCAGTGCGGCTCCTGCGAAAAACGCTTCACGACCTACGAACGCCCGGATGTCACCTTTCCGGCGATCGTTAAAAAAGATGGTCGGCGTAGTGAATACGAGCGGGCCAAGTTGCTCGCCTCCATGAAACTGGCACTGCGCAAGCGGCCCGTGAGCATTGAGCAAATTGACAATGCCATTGAGCGCATGGAAGAAAAACTACTGGGCCTGGGCGCCCGTGAAATGCCCTCAGCACAGATTGGCGAACTGGTCATGCGCGAGCTCAAAAAACTCGACAAAGTGGCCTATGTGCGTTTTGCCAGTGTGTACCGGAGTTTTGAAGATATCGATGAATTCAAGACGCTGGTGGATGAGGTCGGGCGCTAATCACACCGGACATTGCTCCACCATCGTCTTTACCGTACGGGGCCGCCCCGCACTGCTGATCACAATCTGACGCGCATCCACTCGGGCTGCTGACTGGACACAAACTGTCAGCGTGCCCGCTTGGAACGCGCCCGACGTGTAACTGGTCGTCCCCATTGGCGTGTAAGACACATAGTTGACGACAGGACTATTTCCTGTCAGTCGAATCAGGCCCGGCAGGGCTGACTCCCGGGACAGAAGCGTTTCTCCCGCTTCCAGAGCGGCATTGTTGTTCACGTCATGAAAAACAATCCAGCCCTGCTCCCAGCCGTCCGCGCTGCTACAGGCATCACCGGTGGCTGACTTGCAGAGTACAACGCGAGAATTGCGTTTGATAGCCTCGCTGCGGGCGAGAAGTAAACTTGAAAACAATGAATTGCTTGCAGAGCTCAGCCTCACTGAACTCACCATCCCAGAAAAGGCCGCTGCAGCCAATGACAGGAGTATGGCCACAACAGCCATAACGATCATTAACTCAACCAGCGTAAAGCCCGCACACCCGTACCGTTTATCCATGCGTAATCCCCCCTTTTGATTTCGGGCCGGTCTCATGCCGGCCTCGGTATGGCCTCATCGCCTGAGGCACATCAACGGGGCAAGAGTACCCCGGTAATCAAAAGAACACCATCACCCAAATGGGGGAGAAAGCATCTATCTTTTCTATCCCGTTTTTTGCTTTCGTTGGCTTGGCGGCTGACGAATGGACGTTTCGGCGATAGACGCCCCTACCGACAAAACGTCAAACGTCTACGATCGCACGGCAAGCCAAGGGGATAGCCTTGGGTTTAACCCATCGATAATCATCAAAATATGATTAATTTGATAAAATTCAACACCTGTGTTTTAGTTTCACTATGGTGGATGGGGTGCCCGGATCATGCGAAAAAATATCAGAACGAGCCTGACATGGGCGACTTGCTGCGTCAGCATGGCTTTTGCGGCCACACATGCCCATGCAAACCAGCCAGAAGCCGCCGCGTCCAAATTTGTCGAGGTGCAGGCCACAGCAGACACGCTGCGCCAATTGCATGCGGGCGGCTATGTGCTGTACCTGCGCCATGGCTCTACCAACAACGCCCAATCAGATCGATTACCCACGGTGGACCTCGCCGATTGCAACAGCCAACGCCCCTTGAGCGACGCCGGTCGTCAGCTTATGGCCCGGGTAGGGGAGGCGATGCGTCAGGCACAGATTCCGATCGGAGAATTCCGCGTGAGTCCCATGTGCCGAACCCGGGAAAGTGCCGCTGCAGCCTTCCCCACGCGCATGCCCCTGGTCGACAATAACCTGATGTACATTTCAAACTTTACCTCGGCCGAGAAAGTGTTCATCATCGCCAACACCCGAGATCTACTGTCGAACCGGGTGCCGCTTGGCAGCAATCGGCTGTTGCTGGGTCATGCCCCAAATCTGATGGATCTGATGGGCTATTTCCCCAAAGAAGGCACCATGGTAATCTTTCGTCCCAAAGGCACCCAGGCCGGGTTTGACTACGTTGCCAGCGTCTTGCCCACGGCGTGGGTACGCTTGAGGCCATGAACAACAAGCAATTCAAAAGTTCACCTTACCTGCTGAGTATTTTTTTACCGGTGGCATTGGTCATGCTGTTGGTGGGCGGGCTGAACTTGGCCTCATTCACGCAACTGCGTGGCAACTACCACTCCACTAATAGCCAGCAAGAACTGGATGCGAGCCGCATCGCGGCTGCAGCGCAGTTCAATCAAAAACTAGCCGCCATCCAAGTGTTGGTGGGTAGCACGCTGGAGCAGGCTGCCGCCGGTCAATTGGATGAAGCGGCGGTGTACCGGGTGCACAGCAGCCTTGTGGACCGCATTGCATTGCTGCAAAAAGAGCTTGCTGACTTTGAGGACGCACCGGCTTACCGTGGCGAGTTGCTGGCGGCGCGGGGGGATTTTGAGATTTATCGCCATGCCGTTAACAGAGCCACCGACCTCGCGGCGATCGACCCAACGGGCGCCATGCGCCACGCCTTCAGTGCGGCGCAGGCGCAAGTCAAGGTGTCTGAACACACGCAGGCTATCTCCAATGTAATTACCCGCACGGTAGCGCAGCGCGGTAAAGACCAAGCGGCGGCATTCGAGCATCACGCCAAGCTCACTACCATCCTGGGCGGGGTAATGATGCTGGGTTTGCTGCTGGTGTGGTATCTCATCGCCGCGCGGGTGACACGCCACCTGTCACGCATCAGCGACACTTTGTCAGCCTTCGCGGCCGACAACACCGAACCGCCAACATTGCCGATGGTGACCGAGCTGAGTCGTCAAAAGCACAGTTTGTTGCGCACGATGGCCTTGGCGGTGCTGTCCTTTCGCCAGGCCATCGTTACGCGCCAGCAAGTTCAGGATGAATTGGGCAAGCGCATGAAAGAGCTTGCGTGCCTGCTGGACGTGAATCGCATCACCGAGCGCGACGATCTGGCGCTGTCCGCCATGCTGAGCGCGGTCGCCCAGCGTTTACCCGCGGCCTTGCGCTACCCCAATCTGGCCAGCGCAAGCATTGCGCATGACGGGGTTCATTACGGAGCCGTCACGCCCGGCGAACAACTCACGCTTGAATTCAAGACCGCACTGGCGCAGCCCAGCCGGCTCACCCTGAGCTATGTCGGCCCCGTGCCGGCCGATGCCGGTGCACCCTTTCTGGATGAAGATCGCGTCATGCTTGAGGCCATTGCGAGCCGTTTGGCTAGCGCCATTGAGCGCCGTCGGGTCACTGCGATCGAACGCGATCACCAGGCGCTGATGCATGCGGTGATTGAAGAAGCACCGTATGCCATTTATGTCGTTGATCCTGTCAGCTTGACCTTGTTGACTGTGAATGCCGCTGCCTGTCACTTGCTGGGCTATACCAGAGTAGAGCTGTTGACCATGACGCTGGCCGACATTCAGGCGGTGATCACCCCAGAACAACTGCCGCAGCGGGTTCAAGAGGTGATGGGCGCCGGTAGCGCTCACTTTGAAAACCGCTACCGGTGCAAGAACACAAGCCAAATCGATGCCGTGCTGGACGCGCGCGTTGTGCGTTTAAATGACCGCGACTACATGATCGTGGCCTGGCGCGACATCACGGCAGAGAAAGTCGCCTTGGCGCAAATTCGCAAACTATCGCTGGTCGTTGAGCAAGCGCCAAGTGTGGTGATCATCACGGGGTTGGATGGTGCCATTGAGTATGTGAACGACGCTTTTGTGAAAAAAACCGGCTTTAGCCGTGCGCAGGCCATCGGCAGCAATCCACGCATCCTCAAATCAGGCAAAACGCCTGACGCCACCTACCAGAACTTATGGCAAACGTTGATGCAAGGTAACACCTGGCAGGGTGAGTTCCTTAACCTGACGCACGACGGCCAGGAGCAAATCGAGGCGGCCACAATCATCCCGCTGTACCAGCCAGATGGCCAGGTCACCCACTATGTGGCCATCAAAGATGACATCACGGTAAAAAGACAGCAAGAAAAACAACTGCGCCAGTTGTTCATGGCGGTCGAGCAAAGTCCAGAAAGCATCGTCATTACCAACCTGGATGCGCGCATCGAATACGTCAATGCGGCGTTTCAGCGCAACACCGGCTACACCCGCGAAGAGGCGCTGGGCCTGAACCCGCGCGTCCTCAAGTCAGGGCGCACACCCCTGGCGACCTACAGCGACATGTGGGCCACACTGGCACGCGGCGAGTCGTGGAGTGGTGAACTGATCAATCGACGTAAAGATGGCAGCGAATACGTGGAACTCGCCAAAATTGCCCCTGTGCGTCAAGCCGATGGCAGCATCACCCATTTTTTGGCGATCAAGGAAGACATCACCCACAAGAAGCTGTTGGAGCAAGAACTGGAACAGCACCAGGAACATCTTGAGCAATTGGTGGAAGAACGCACCGCCGAATTGAACGCCGCCAAGGACATGGCCGAGGATGTCAGCCGCGATTTCCGCCGCATCCTGGAGGCATCCACAGACCTGATCGCCCTGAAAGATGCCCAGCGTTTGTACAAAGCGGTGAGCCGGACCTATATGGATGCCTGCGGTCGAAGTCGCTGGCAGGATTTCCGTGGCTTCACTTCGGAGCATGTGCAGACAGCTGCACAGGCCGCACAAATTCGTGCCGAAGAAGATGCGCTGCTGAACTCGGGCGCCGATGTGGCCACCAGTGAAATCCGGGTCATGATGCCGAATGGGCAGCCACGCTTGCTGGCCTTTACCCGAACCGTGATGCGCGAAGCCGATGGCCGCCTCAGCGGCTTTCTGACTCAGGCGCGAGATATCACGGATCGCGCCGCCGTCGCAGAAGCGCTCAATGAGGCCAAGCAAGTGGCGGAAGCCGCCAGCCGCAGCAAGAGTGACTTTTTGGCCAACATGAGCCACGAAATCCGCACCCCGATGAACGCCATCATCGGCATGTCGCACCTGGCCCTGCAAACCAATTTGGACAAAAAACAGCGCAACTACATTAGCAAAGTGAGTCGTTCAGCGGAGAACCTGCTCGGCATCATCAACGACATTCTGGATTTTTCCAAAATTGAAGCTGGCAAGATGGCGATGGAGTCGATTGACTTCCGGCTGGAAGACGTGATGGAGCACCTGGCCAACCTGGCGAGCCTCAAGACCGAAGAGAAAGAGCTGGAGTTGCTGTTCAACATCGCCCCGGATGTGCCGACCGCGCTGGTCGGCGACCCGCTGCGTCTGGGCCAGGTGCTCATCAACTTGGGCAACAACGCCGCCAAGTTCACCGAGCGCGGAGAGATCGTGATTGGAGTGGACAAGGTGGCAGAACATGGCGGTCATCTTGAGCTGCACTTCTGGGTGAAAGACACCGGCATCGGCATCTCGCCAGAGCAGTGCAACAAGCTGTTCCAGTCCTTCAGCCAGGCCGATGCGTCCACCACGCGCCGGTACGGCGGCACCGGGCTCGGTCTGGCCATTTCCAAAACGCTGGTGGAGTTGATGCAGGGCCACATCTGGGTCGAGAGTGAGCCGGGCAAGGGCTCGGTCTTTCATTTCCATGCCCATTTTGGTTTGCAACATGACGCAATGCCCAGGCGCATGTTCCGCGCCGACGAACTGCAGGGTTTGCGCGTGCTGGTGGTCGATGACAACGCCTCCGCGCGCGACATCCTCTCCGCCATGACGCGCAGTTTTGGTTTGGCGGTGGATGTGGCCTCGGATGGCCCCCAGGCAATGCAGATGGTGGCGGACTCGGTGCAAAAACAGCAACCGTACAGCTTGTTGTTGGTCGACTGGAAGATGCCGGGCATGGATGGCGTTCAAACCGTGCGGCGTTTGCAGGATGAGCCCCAGCGCCCCATCCCCGCCGTGATCATGGTGACAGCCTACGGCCGCGAGGAGGCGCTGAGTTCGGCCCAGCAGGAGGGCATCACGATCCAGACCGTGCTGACCAAACCCGCGTCACCCTCTACCTTGCTGGAAGCGATAGGCGACGCACTTAACAAAGGCGTGGTGACCGAGACCCGAGCCGCCCAAAAAGCCGAGGATTACGACGAGGCGATGGCACAACTGCAAGGCGCGCGCGTGCTGCTGGTGGAAGACAACGACATGAACCAGGAACTGGCGCTGGAGCTGCTGAGCCAAGCGGGCATCACAGTGGTGCTGGCCAATCATGGCCAGGAGGCGCTGGATATTCTGGCGAACGATGCGCACTTTGACGGCGTGCTGATGGATTGCCAGATGCCGGTGATGGACGGTTACACAGCCACGCGTGAGATTCGCAAGAACCCGGCGTTCAAAGAACTACCGATCGTGGCCATGACCGCCAACGCCATGGCGGGCGACCGCGAGAAAGTAATCGAGGTTGGTATGTGGGATCACATTGCCAAACCTATCAATGTCGGCGAGATGTTTGTCACCCTGGCGAAATGGATTAAACCTACAGCGGCACAGCCCGTTAGCAGCGCAGGCAGGCAGACAGCGTCAGGCCGCGCAACGCGAAGTGATTGGCTGCAGAACCTGCCGGGCATCGACGCCCAAGTCGGCATGGCCACCACCATGAACAACGAGAAACTCTACATGCGCATGCTGCTTAAATTTCGCGATGGCCAGGGGCAATTTGCTGACTTATTCGACCTGGCTTGTACCGATACAGACCAAGCAGCCCCCGAGCGATGTGCCCACACCCTCAGGGGCACCGCCGGCAACATCGGCGCCCGGCGCGTGCAGGAAGCGGCCGGCCAGCTGGAGCAAGCCTGCAAAGTGAATGCCCCACGCCCACAAATTGACGCCTTACGGCAGCTGGTGCTGAAGGAACTGGCGGCGGTCATTGACGGGCTGCACATGCTGGACGCGACAACGCGCCCGGCGACCGCACCAACAACCACTGTGGATGCCGCCCAGTTGCAAACGCTGAGCCTGCGCCTGCAGGCCTTGTTGCAGGAGGATGATGCCGAGGCCGGCGATGTCTGGGACGAACATGAAGACCTGTTCATGCAGGCTTACCCAGATCAAGGGCAACAGATTGCCAGCAGCTTGCAGAACTTCGACTTTGAGACCGCGCTTGAGGCGCTGCAGCAGGCCATGACGCGCTCGCTGGTTTAGTTGACCTACCGAAAAACAGTCCCCAAAGAGAAGTTTATGGACCTTAGTCTCGATCTTTTTGAAAAACCAACGATCTTGGTCGTTGATGACACGCCGGACAATCTGGCGCTGATGGGCAATCTGCTCAAGCACGACTACAAAGTCAAGGTCGCCAACAGCGGCGAGCGGGCGTTGAAAATTGCGGCATCGGGAACGCCCCCCGACCTGATTCTGCTGGACGTCATGATGCCGGGCATGGATGGCTATCAAATCTGCTCCTTGCTCAAAAGCGACCCAGCCACCGCAGACATCCCGGTGATCTTTGTCACCGCCAAGTCGGACGTTGAGGATGAACAAAAGGGCCTGGAGATGGGCGCGGTGGACTACCTCACCAAGCCGATCAGCCCCCCCATCGTCAAGGTCCGCATCAAGATCCATCTGGCGTTGAAAGCGCATGCCAATTTTCTGCGCGACAAAAGCGATTTTCTGGAGGCCGAGGTGGCCAAACGCACCCGGGACGTCATGGCCATTCAGGATGTCACTATTCTGGCCATGGCCTCCCTGGCGGAAACGCGCGACTCTGACACCGGCAACCACATTCGACGCACCCAGTTTTACATCAAGGCGCTGGCGCAAAAACTCAGCACACACCCCCGATTTGCAGCCCAATTGACGGACGCCTACATTCAAATATTGTTCAAGTCGGCCCCGCTGCACGACATTGGGAAAGTAGGCATTCCAGATCGGATCTTGCTCAAGCCTGGCCGCTTTGAGCCCCATGAGTTCGAAATCATGAAGACACACACCACGCTGGGGCGCGATGCCATTGACCATGCAGAGAAGCAACTGGGGATGGAAGTTGAGTTTCTCGCCATGGCCAAAGAAATAGCCTATTCACACCAGGAAAA